>RSAS01000579.1 GCA_003934145.1 Candidatus Viridilinea halotolerans
CACCCAACACCACCGGCGCATCCGCAGCGGGACGCGGCACCACCTTCGTCGTCGGGCTCGCCACGACACCCGCGCCAGGCGGCGAGGCAGCAGTGCAGGCACTGAGGAGGATGAGGAAGAACGGAAAAATGATCGGAACAAGGCGGCTCATTGGGTATACCTTTATGATACTGCTGGATACACCGATTCTTTGGCGATGTGGCGTTGGGGCACGGCGCTGCCGCGCCCTCCCGTAGCGGCGCAGCTTTTGCGGTGCGGCGTAGAGGCACGGTGCTGCCGTGTACTCCCATAACAGTGATTAAATAGCGTGCAGCAGCAGACAACGCAACGGAAGCGTCAGCCGCAGAAACGATCATCGTCGTATCACGGGGAACCTTAGCGCAATTTGGAAATGAAATTATTGTAGGTTTCGTGCGAACAGCACCTAACCGGGATGAGCGTTGAGACGTTCCCGTGTGATGCATCAGAGAGACGAAACAAAATTCGCCAGTCGCGCCCTAGAGGAATCGAAAGGAACTTTCGCCCCGTCTCCTTGAGAAACTTCCCGTCAAATGTTCGATAATCGGCCCCCTTTTCGATTGCCTCAAGAATGTGACGTGCTTTCTTCACGAAACTTGAATGAGGTAAGCAACGTAAATCAATCGGATCGTGCAGAAACAAGGCATCCCACTGGCGTTTGGCCTCTGCCTCCTTGTGCGCTTGCGCACACGTATGGCAATACTGGCCATACCCAATATGCCCACACGCAAAATGTTTCCGCTGTTTTTTTCCTCTCCGTGCCATGCCGCCTCCTACCTCTGGGCACGCCGATCTTGCGCGCATAGCGTTCTTCAAATGCTGTTTGATGCAGCATAACATTGCGGCGTATGGTATGCTGCGTTAACGTTCATTCTATATACTCCAATTACAGGAAGCAAACAATGCCAGAAGTTGATCTCATCCTCACCGTATCCGCCCAGCATGCCGCTCTAGCCAACGAACTCGAACAGCGTCTCGCGCAGCAAGCCAGCGTGCAGCGCCTGGCCCCCAAGACGCTGATGATCGAGCCGGTGACGCTGATTCTCACTCTGGCCGCCAGCGCGACTTCGACGGCGGTGGCGGTAGCGAGCCTAGCCAAGATCCGGGCGGAGACGGCGAAATTTCAGGCGGAAACCGCAAAAATCCAAGCCGAAACCGTGAAAATTCAGATCGAAAATGCCAAAGCCCAAGCCGAAGCCAGCGCCTTGCCCCCCGCCTACCACCTGCTCCGTGACATCCAGGCATGGCTCGTCGCCCAAGGTCAGGCGGAACATGTGCGCATCACCGCCCCCACCGGCGCAACGCGCAGCTTCGCCGAAGTGGACGATGCGTTTCTGGCGGCGTTACTGGCGCGGGCATGAATTTGTTTACCGCCGAGTACGCAGAGGTACGCAGAGGGCTTTTTTTTGCCACTGCTGACCTCTGCGTACCTCTGCGCTCTCTGCGGTAAAGCAGCAGCGGTCAAAAAAACCTCTGCGCTCTCTGCGGTAAAACAGCACACGAAAGGCCACTCTCATGCCCCCCCTCGATCTCGTGATTACCCTGCGCGAGCCGCCGCCCGACGCGCCGCCGGAGGTGCTGGCGAGCTATGAGTTGGCCTGCCCGCTGCTGGGCCGCCAGCGGGCGACTGGTTTGCTGCACGATCCAATGGATGCGCCGCTGCGTGAGGATCTCACCTGGTACCTTGAGCAGTCGTGGCGCTGGCCGTTTGGTGAATTTGCTGAACGGGCGCAGCAGCTTGAGGCGCGTATGGAGCAGGTGGGCCGCGCTTTCTTTGCGGCGCTCTTTGCGACGGCTGCGGGGCAGCAGATCTTTCAGCCCTGGAATTTGCAGCCCGACTACGCGAAGCAGCTTAGCCTCGAACTCGATCTGACGGCGGAGCAGTTGGCGGGGGGCGCGCCGACCGACCGGCGCCTCTTTGCGGCGCTCAGTCTGCCGTGGGAGTTGTTGCACGATGGGCGCAGCTTCCTGACGCTGCGCCTGCGCCAGCCGGTGAGTATCGTGCGCCGCCTGCCGGAGCCCAATGTGCATGCGCTGCTGCAACCCTTTACGCCGCCGCTGCGCGTGCTGCTGGTGACGGCGCGGCCCGACGAGACGGGCTTCATCGATCCGCGTGGTATCGCCCGCCCGCTCTTCGCCGCCGTGGAGGAGGCAATGGCTGAGGGCCAGTTGCAGGTAGAGTTCCTGCGCCCGCCGACGCTGCCTGCGCTGGTGGCGCGGCTCAATGATCCGCAGCAGCCGCCCATTCACATCCTGCACTTCGACGGCCACGGCACCTTTGGGCAGCAGGGCCAGCCAAGCTTCGCCCAGGATGGCGTGCGCTTCGCCCTTGCGGGCCACGGCGCACTCGCCTTTGAGCACGAAGATGGCCAAACGCACCTCGTCGCCGCCAGCGACCTCGCCGCCGCGCTGGGGCAGAGTGGCATCAAACTGGCGCTGCTCACCGCCTGCCAGAGCGCGACGACTGCCGAGGACGATGCCTTCAGCAGCGTGGCGGGCCAGTTGATCAGGGGCGGCCTCGACGCGGTGATCGCCATGCCCGCCAGCCTACTCGTCGCCACCGCGACCAAACTGGTGCAACGCTTCTACGCCAGCCTCGCCCAAGGTACCCCCGTGCCATTGGCGCTGCAACAGGCGCGCCAGCAGCTCCACGCCGACCCGCGCCGCCACCTCTTGCAGCGCCAGCGCGACCAACCCGGCGCGCCGATTACGCTGCGCGACTGGTGGCTGCCCCACTACTACATGCAGCGGGCGCTCGACTTTCAGCCGCAAGCGGGGGCCGCGCCCGTCGCCGCACCCGTCGCCGCACCGCAACTCAGCAACTTCCCGCCGCCGCCGCGCTACGGCTTCGGCGGACGGGCGCGCGAACTGCACCAGATCGAACGCGCCCTCCAGCGCGGCCAAGCGGTGCTGATCCACGGCTTTGGCGGCCAGGGCAAAACCAGCCTCGCCTGCGAAGCGGCCACCTGGCTCAGCGCCACCGGCATGTTTAGTGGCGCATGCTTCATCAGCGCCGAAGCGAGCAGCGGCGGCGCCACCTGGCTGCTCGCCAGCCTCGCCCGCCACCTCGGCTGCGCCGACGGCCACTTCCACCCCGACAACCACCCCGCCGCCCTCGCCCACCTCCGCCCCCACCTGCGCCAGCGCCGCACCCTGATCGTGCTTGACAACCTGGAGAGCTGGCTGCCCGAAGCACACCAAGACCCGCCGCACAAGCTCGCGCAAAGCCGCAAAGCCGCTAAGGTTCGGCACACCTACCGCCAGAAACTTCGCGCCTCTGCGCCTTTACATCAACAATCCAACCAAAAACTTCGCGCCTTTGCGCCTTTGCGTCAACAACCCAACCAACACGAAGAGCCGCTTCCCCTCCCCCCCGCCGCCCTCAGCGCCCTCTGGGATCTCCTCGACGGGCTGCGGGCCGCTGGCGCGGGCCTGCTGCTCACCAGCCGCGAGCCGTCGCTGCCCGACCCGCGCTTGCAGGCGGGGCAACGCATGCGCCTGCTGGCCCTGCATGGCCTCAGCCGCGACGATGCCTACGACCTAGCCAGCCGCCTCTTGGTGGCGCACGACGTGCCCCGCGAACGGACGCCCTACCCGGAGTTGATGCACCTGCTAAGCCAACTCGACCACCAGCCCTTGGCGCTCGAACTGGTCTTGCCGGTCCTGCGCGAGGAGCCGATTGAACGGGCGATCCAGGAGTTCAGCGCCATCCTGGCGCGCTGCATGGACGCCACCACCCCAGGCCGCAACCAATCGCTGCTCGCCTCGCTCGACTACTCGCTGCGCCGCTTGAGCCATGAGCAGCGGGCGCTGCTGCCGCTGCTCGCCCCCTTTGAGGGTGGTGTGCAAGAAGACGACCTGCTGGCGATAACCGAGCTACCCGCAGCAACTTGGCAACCCTTGCGTGATGCGCTCGAACGGGCCGCGCTGCTCAGTGTTGAACCCATTCCTGGCTTTGGGCCACCCTACCTCCGCTTCCACCCCATCCTCGCACCGGCGCTGCGCGCCCGCCACGGCGAGCCGCCGGCGCTGCTGGAGCGCTACGCCACGCGCTACGCCGCACTGGCTGAGTGGCTCTACGACGAAGACGACCGCAACCCCATGGCGGTACGCGCCCTGGTGCAGCGCGAACTGCCCAACCTGCGCCGCGCCATGGGCCTGATCGAGCGCCAGCAGGCCCATGAGCAGGTGGTGGTGATGGCGGATCGCATAGCCAAGTTCCTCAACTACTTCGGCATGGGCCGCGAGTTGGCGCGGCTGCGTGCAGTACAGGCGGCGGCAGCGGCGCACCTGCAAGCGGCAGGGGGCTTGAGCCAAGCCGCCTTCCTGCAAGCGAGTGGCGCGGGCGAGGATGCCTTCAAGCGTGGCGACCTGCAACGCGCCTACCAGCTCTTCAGCCAACTGCACGAACGCATCGGCCAGCAGCCCGCTGGCGCGGCGCGCGGCCCCGGTTCCTATGAGGAGTGTTACACCCTGGGAATGCTGGCACGCTGCCTAGCGGCGGGCGGGCAGCCCGCCGCCGCCGAGCAGCACCTGCGGGCGGCGCTGGGACTGGTTGAGGCGTTGATCGGCCAGGCGCCGGAGGACAAGCTCAACATCCGCCAGCGCGGGGGGCTGCTCACCGAGCTGGGCGATGCGCTGAGCGACCAGGGGCGCTACGCGGTGGCGCGCGAGGCGTATGAGGAGTCATTGAAGATTGACCGTACACTTGGCGGCGACCCGCGCGGCGAGAGGGTGGTTCTTGGCCAACTCGGCACCCTGGCGCTCAGGCAGCGTGACTATGACGCGGCGACACGGCGCTATCAGGAGGCGCTTAAACTAGCTCAAAAACATGGTGAGCCAGCAGGTCAAGCGACCCTCTACCACCAGTTGGGCAACGTCGCCTATGAGCAGCGCAACTGGGCCGCCGCCGAGGGCTACTACCGTGAGAGCCTCACGATCGCAGAGCGTCACGGCGACCAGGCGGGCGCAGCGCGAACCTGCAACCAGTTGGCCCTCGTCGCCAAGGGCGCGGGCCGCCCCGCCGAGGCGGAGGGCTGGTATCGGCGGGCGTTGGGCTACTTTGAGCAACTGAATGATCTTGGCGCACAAGCAAAGATTCTCAGCAACCTCGCCAACCTGCTCGCCACCGAGATACGCGCCGGGCGCATGGCGGCGACGCGCCTCAGCGAAGCGCAGGGCTACGCAGCGCGGGCGCTGGCAATCCGCGAGAAGCTTGATGTCTCATCTGAAATCTGGCTAACCCTCGCCATCCTCGCCGATCTCGCCGACCTCGCGGGCGACGGGGGTGCCGCCGCCGCCTACCGCCGCCGCGAGCGTGAAACCTTCGCCCAGTTTGATGGGAACCGCTACCACATTGACCAGCAGTTTGGCTCCTTGATCCAGGCGATTGTCGCTGCCGCGCAGGGCGCTGGGGCGGCGCGGGCGGAAGTCGAGGCGGTGTTTCCACAGATGGAAGCAGTTGCGGATTGGCGAGCAGTGCCGCCCGTCATCCGGCGCATCTGGGCGGGCGAGCGCGCGTGGCACGCGCTGTGCGAGGGGATTGACAGCAACTCGGCGCTGCTGGTGTTGCGGGTGTTGGAAGGGATGAAGGATGAGGGATGAAGGATGAAGGATGAAGGATGAAGGA
>RSAS01000401.1 GCA_003934145.1 Candidatus Viridilinea halotolerans
GCTTCACTGCTTTTTTGTTATTATGGTAAGGAATGTCTTGCTATGGATGGTCGTCTACTCATCTTCAGCGGCTCGGCGAATATGGAATTGGCTAAAGAGATCGCCACCTGCCTACGTATGCCGATGGGTCGGTCGCTGGTTGGGCAGTTTAAGAATGGTGAGACGCGCATCAAGATCCACGACAATGTACGTGGCTGCGATGTTTTTATCATCCAGCCGACCTGCATTCCAGTGGATCACCATCTGATGCAATTGCTGCTGATGATTGATGCAGTGCGCCGCGCTTCAGCCGCCCGCGTTACCGCCGTGATTCCCTACTATGGCTATGCCAAGCAGGAAAAGAAGACGGCTGGACGCGAACCGATTTCGGCCAAACTGGTAGCGAATCTGATCTGCACTGCTGGGGCCGATCGGGTTTTGACCATGGATCTGCATACGCCCGCGATTGAGGGCTTTTTTGACATTCCAGTGGATCACTTACAAGCTTCGGCGATGCTGGCTGATCATATTCATAGCCTGAATCTGCCTGATCCGGTGGTCGTCTCGCCTGATGCGGGTGGTGTCGGGCGGGCCAATCGTTTTCGTGAACGCATCGGGGCCGGGTTGGCGATTATTGCCAAGCAGCGCCTCGAACCGGATACCGCCGAAGTCCTTGAAATGGTCGGTGAGGTCGAGGGCAAAACGGCGATTATTGTAGACGATATGATCTCAACGGGCGGTACCCTCGTGGAGGCGGCGCAGGCCTTGATTGAGCGCGGCGCGGCGAAGGTCTACGCCTGCGCCACCCATGGCATCTTCGCCGCCGATGCGCTTGAGATTATCGCCCGCTCCGACCTCGTTGAGTCGATTGTTACCAACACCATTCCTCAAGCTGCCACCGCCACCGCCGCACGGGTACACACGATTAGTGTGGCCCCGCTCTTTGCCGAGGCGATCATGCGCATCCATAAGGATCTTTCGTTGAGTGCGCTCTTTTCGTAAGGTGTGGGGAAACCAAGTTTCCCCACGCCCCCGTTGGGGATGGGGTGGGGAAACCTGGTTTCCCCACGCCCCCGTTGGGGAAACCTGGTTTCCCCACGCCCCCGTTGGGGGAAACCACGTTTCCCCACGCCCCCGTTGGGGAAACCTGGTTTCCCCACGCCCCCGTTTGGACGCAGGGAGGGAGCAATGGCTGACCTTGATGTCAACACACTGATTGGGGCGGCGATTGCGGCACGCAATCTAGCCTATGCGCCCTATTCCCGTTTTGCGGTGGGGGCTGCGCTGCTCACCGCCTCGGGGCGTATCTTTAGCGGCGGGAATATCGAAAATGCCGCCTACCCGCTCGCCATGTGTGCCGAGCGTGTGGCGCTCTTTAGTGCCTATGCCGCTAGTGAACGCGACATCCGTGCGTTAGCCGTCGTCACGCCGACGCACGACGTAGCCAGCCCCTGCGGCGCGTGTCGCCAAGTAATGCTCGAACTGGCCCCGCATGCGCGGGTAATCTTGCTTAATCTTACGGGGGCGGTGCGTTATACGAGCCCGGCTGAGTTGTTGCCGCATGGCTTCGGGCCGACCCAACTTCAAGAACAATAAAAAAGAGGGGCCGCGCCGCCATTGCAAAAAATGTGGCACCTCCGAACACCCAGAGGAACGCACCTACCGTTGCTGCCTTTCGGCCCTGGCGGGGTTCAGCACGTATCTGCCGTTCTTCAGTGCCGCTGGCATTATAGCATAAGTTTTCAAGAAGCTTGCATTTGTCCTATGCGCTGTGGGGCTACGTCAAAGTCACCTCCGGTGGAGGGGGCGGGGAAGGCTTCGCCTCCTCCGAAGAACTTTTTGTTAGCGCGAAGAAGTCCTGGGCCGAACCTGGGAGCGCGGGCCTCCGGCCCGCATGCGGGCCGGAGGCCCGCGCTCCGGCGCGTAGGCTAACCCCAAGACTTCTTCGCGCTAACAACTTTTTTTTCCGTTGTGGCGGCTTCGCCGCCACAACGGAAAAAAAAGAGGACTTGGGACGTAGCCCCACAGATTTTCCAGTGATAATCACAAGGAGTACCCTTAAACATGTGTGGTATTGTTGGCTATCTTGGGCCGCGTGAGGCGACTGATGTGGTGGTTGGCGGTTTGCAGCGGTTGGAATATCGCGGCTACGATTCGGCAGGCATTGCGATTTATGATCCGAAGACGGGTCTGCAATTGCGGCGCAGTGTGGGCAAGTTGGTTGGCCTGATTGCCCGCTTACACCACGAGCCTGCGCGTGGCAATGTCGGCCTTGGCCATACCCGTTGGGCTACCCACGGCGGTGTGACGGAGATTAATGCCCATCCCCACCGCGATGCGCGTGGCCAGATTGTGGTTATTCAGAATGGGATTGTCGAAAATTACCTCGAACTCAAGGCGCGTCTGGTGGAGCAGGGGGTTCCTTTTGTTTCGCAGACCGACACGGAGGTGATTGCTCATCTGGTGGGTCACTACTACGCCCAGACGCAGTGCCTTGAAGCGGCGCTGCGTTTGGCTTTAGCGGATCTGCGCGGTGGCAATGCGGTGGTGGCGTTCTGCATCAATGAGCCTGATCGTCTCGTTGCAGCGCGGCTAGGCAATGCCGGTGGTGTCGTGTTGGGTTTGGGCGAAGGCGAGAGTTTTGTCGCCTCGGATGTTCCCGCGATCCTTGATTACACCCGCGATCTCGTCTTCTTAGAGGATCGCGAAATGGCGGTGATTACGGCTGAGGGGGTGACGATTACGACCCTCGCGGGCGATCCGGTGCAACGCAAGCCGGTGACGATCCCGTGGGATCCGATTGCGGCGGCGCGTGGCGACTACAAGCACTTCATGGAAAAGGAGATCCACGAGCAACCCCGCGCCCTGATGGATGCGCTGCGCGGGCGGGTTGATCAGGAGGCGGGCGCAGTGCATTTTGAGGATCTGCGCCTAGACGACGCGGCCCTGTGTAAGGTTGAACGCATCTATGCGGTGGCCTGTGGCACCGCTTGGCACGCAGGACTCATTGCCAAGTTCATGATCGAGCGTTTGGCCCGTGTGCGCGTCGAGGTGGATTACGCCAGTGAGTTTCGCTACCGCGAACCGGTGCTGGGCGATGATGCGCTGCTGCTCGCTTTTACACAAAGCGGCGAAACGGTGGATACGTTGGCGGCCATGGAGGAGGCGCGCAACCAGGGTGTGCCTGCGGTGGCAATCGTCAATGCCATTGGCAGCCAAGCCGCCCGCGTCGCCGACGGCGGGCCGCTCTACCTGCACGCCGGCCCCGAAATTGGCGTCGCCTCGACCAAGGCCTTCACCTCGATGTTGCTGGTGGCCTACCTCTTCGCCTTGCGCCTCGCGCAGGCGCGGGGTACTCTGGATGCCGCTGCGCTGCAACCCCACCTGCAGGCTTTGATCGAGCTACCGGGCAAGGCGGCGACGGTGATCGAGCAGAGCATCCCCATTTGCCTCGAATTGGCCGAGCAGTACCACCGCGTCGGCGGTGCCCTTTTTCTGGGGCGGCAGGCCAATTACCCCATCGCGCTGGAAGGGGCGCTCAAGCTCAAAGAGATTAGCTACATCCACGCCGAAGGCTATCCAGCCGGCGAGATGAAGCACGGCCCGATCGCCCTGATTGATGAGACGATGCCGGTGATCTGTATTGCGCCGCAAGACGAGATCTACCCCAAGATGATCAGCAACATCGAACAGGTGCGCGCCCGTCACGGCCAGGTGATCGCCATCGGCACCAGTGGCGATGCGGATTTGGCCAGCAAAGCCGATCATGTGATCACGATTCCGCCCACGCTACCCATGTTGCAGCCGATCCTCGCTGTCATCCCGTTGCAACTCTTGGCCTACTACGTGGCGCTACGCCGTGGCTGCGATGTCGATCAGCCGCGCAACTTGGCGAAGAGTGTGACCGTGGAGTGAGGTTGGCGCGGTGCAGAAAGGGTGCGCGAGGGAACCCCGGTTCCTTCGCGCACCCTTCCTTCCTGACTAGGGCTCTTCACAAACCTGCGACCAACACATGCCACACCACCCCCGGACGGCCACCATCGGCGGAACTGGCTTGATGTTGCACCTGAAGCCCTGTCGTTTTACAGTAGGCTGCCAGTTCCGCGCTGGTGATGGGGCTATAGAGGCGTCCATCAGCTTCGCGCGCACCCTCCGCTGCGCTGGCGCGATAGGTGAGCAGCAAGCGCCCCGCAGGGGCCATGATGCGTGCGAGGTTGGCGATGGCGCTGGGGATGCTGGCGGCGGGGAGGTGCATGATCACGGCGCTGCAGAGAACGTTCTGGTATTGACCAGGGGGTATTGTAGCGAGATCAGGGAGCGTGGCGTGTTGGAAGGTGAGGGCGGGAAAGGCGCGCTGCGCTTCGCTGAGCATGCCCGTTGAGCCATCGTAGCCAACCGCCGGAAAGCCGTTAGCTACCAACCAAGCGGTATCGCGCCCGCTGCCGCAACCAATGTCGGCGGTGGGTGCGCCAGGGCGAAAATAAGCCAAAATCAGCCGTTGCAGCGCCTCCGGCGTTTTGCCACGCTGGGCGGCGGCAAACGTGGCGGCTTGCTGATCGTAAGTGGTAAGGGTGGTTGTGTCCATGGTGTGTAGTGGGGGTAGTTTTTTGGGAGGGTTCGGCCCTCCCAAGCCCTCCCGTCAGTCGGATACCAATAACTCGCGTCCCCGCGTGATCAAGACGAGTTGTGCCAGTGCCAACCAGATCATCAAGAGGCTGAGTGCCCAGCGGATGCGCATAAACCCGATCGGTAGATCGGCTTGCAATGCGCCAACCTCCGCTTGCAGCGCATTGACCACCAGTTGGTAACGCGCCACCACCGCCGTCAGTTCATCCACGCTGAACGCAATGCTCTGCAGGCCGGTGTTGACGCTGTTCAGATCATTGGCGACCGTGGCGAGGTTGCGGTTGGCCTGCTGAAGTCCTTGGGCCACTTCATTGAGCGATCCGGGCAGGCTGGCGAGGCTGCGCGACACCTCACCAATGGCTACGCCGAGCGTCTGATCGGGATTGTAGCGCACACCAAAAATACTCAACGCGCCCAACACACCATCCACCATCTGTGCCGTCTCTTGGGCGCTCGCCAACGTTTGGCGGGTCGCATTGATGGTTTGCGGCAGATCTTGGCTCGTCACCGTAGCCAAGGTTTGCATAATTGGGCGTGTTTCGGTCACCGTGCGCGAAACAGCGACAAAGGTCTGGCTCAACGTATGGAGCGTCGCGTTGGTGTCGTCCAGCGCCACTTTGGCTACATCTAGCCCTTCATTTGAAGCGCTGAGCGTCTCATCGAGCAGCACCAACTCGCGCAAGATCAGCATCTCGGCCTGGCGGCCCCAACTCCACGTCGCCCACAACCCCACGCCGCTCAGCAACAGGCCCAACGCAGCCGTCGCAAGCAGAATGATGCCGATGAGTCGCGCGAGGGTGCGGGGCATGGGTTTATACCTTTCGAGTGCATGCGTTCATGGAACAGATCTACGAATTCCTGATGGTGATGCGCCCTTTGACCCTCACCCCCTGCCCCCTCTCCCGCAAATGGTGCGACCAAAACGTGTGGGAAGGGGGTGCGGGGGAACCTGGTTCCCCCGCATTGCCCCCTGTCCGGCGAGGGCTCATGGGCGGACAGAACATTCGCTCGGCAAGTCACGGATAGGTGATTGGGATGCC
>RSAS01000246.1 GCA_003934145.1 Candidatus Viridilinea halotolerans
AAAGTCGGCACTACCTATTGGCGCAAACGGTAACGTTGCCACGAACCTTGTCTTACGCCAAAGAGATGCTTCGCTGCGCTCAGCATGACGGAGGCGTTTGTTTCTCAGGAGCGCAGCGAAGGGTCGCTCGTCAGTCGAAAAGAGATGCTTCGCTGCGCTCAGCATGACAAGTGTAGTAGAGCAACATGGCGCGTTTTGCTCCATTGCAAAAAAACGCAATAGCGCAAAAGTAACGCTGTATGGGAGCGAGGGCGTTCCGCCCTCGTTGTGCCGCATACAACATGGCTTGTGCCCTCACAGCGTGACGTTTGCTCCATTGCAAAAAAACAGTCCTGCCAGGCGCTAATCCAATCGGCATAACAAAGGTTGAAAAGCAGCCCAGTAGTAGGGATGCAGGTGCCCGCTGGCACGCAGGGCGGCGCGGGCGGCGCGAAGCGCTTGGGGGATGGTGTGGCCTGCGCTGAACGCGTGGTAGAAGTGGGCCATGAGGTCGCTTGTGGCGACGTCGGGGACGGGCCAGAGGCTGGCGAGGGTGGCGTGGGCACCGGCGCTGAGGAAGGCACCGGCCAGCGCTAGGGCAACGCCGCCCCGTTCGGGCAGTTTGGCGGTATCGCAGGCGCTGAGGGTGACGAGGCGCGTGCCGTTGAGCGGCAGATTGAGCACGTCGGCGAGCAGCAGCGGCCCGTCGGCCAGGGCGAGTTGCGAAAGCAGGGGCGCTTGGGGGTTGATCTGGCCGTGAACGGCGAGATGCAGAATCTCGGGAGGACTCTCCCAACGCAGATCGTCACGTTGGGCCGGATTGCAGCAACGTGCGGTAGGATAGCACGTTTCGATTGCGCTCAGTTCAGCAGCAACGTGGGGCAGCGGTGGTTGCCCTTCCCAGCCCAAGAGCAGGGCCGGGCCGTGGGCTGCGGCGGGCAGCGGTAACGCCAACACAACAACAGAAGGCACCAGGATAAGATCGTACTGCTGATCTACATAGCTTGGCTGGCTAGAATCACGCAAGGCCGCCCATGGCACACTGTAGAGCGGCCCGTCGGGAGCGATGATCAACGCGGTGACGGTGGAAGCTACAAAGGGCAACAGCGGCGCAATGAGCAATTGGTGCAATGCATGGCCCAAGCGCTCGCTGCTGCTCAGTTGGCCCTCGGCCACGCGCTGCTGTTGCTCGACATGAGCGCAATGCTCCAAGGCGCTGCGTTGCAGGGCCAGCTTATTCAGCAGCGCGGTGAGGTGCGCCAACGGGCCCAGCGCGACGTGGCGCGGCGGGTCGGTTGGGCTGATCAGGAAGGCCATGATCTGTGCGCCGGCAACGAGGTACTCGATGGCGCAACTGGTCGCGGGGAGCGCCTGCTGGATGGTGGCGAAGGCGGGGAGCGGATGGGGCGGGCGTTGGCGCATGTGCTGGCGCGCCAAGCTTTGCAACTCCCCGGCGCTGGCGTGCAGGCGCTGTTGGGCCTGGGTGCGCTGATCGGGCGTCGCCGCAACCTGCAACTGCTCCTGCCAGTAGTCCCATTCCGCCTTGGTACGCAGCCAGTGGGCATCGTGCAGCAGAGGGGTGCGTTCAGCCTCCAGCGTGGGTGCGACCAGTTCGGCCCAGATGCTCCCCTTGGCCTCAAAGAGCGTCTGGAGCGCCGCTGCCAACTGGCCAGTTTGCGCATAGGCGCTGATCAGATCGGCATAGAGCGGCGCAATGCCACTCAAATAGCTCGCCTTAAGCTCCTCCACCGGCATCATGCGCCGCGTCGCGGTGGCCAGTTCAGCGGCGCGGTGCAGCAGCACACAGGCTTTTGTAGCGGGCACGCGGCGGGCAAGAGCCACCAGCGTGCGCTGCTCCACATCGCTCAGTGCGTGGCTGCGCGCCAACTCTGCGACCTGTTGCAACTGCTGGGTGGCCAAACGTGCTTGCGGGGTCAACTCAGCCACCAGCAAGTGTACCTCAAGTTGCTCGGCGAGCACCCCCGCAGCGACTAATTGCGCATGCGCCTGTTGCATCTGCACCAACGCGCTGTGCCGTGCGGCGCGGGTGGCGTGCAGGCGCGGATGGGCTTGGTAGGCCAACAGCAGCGCCTGCAAGACCGGCGGGGCTTGCGGGGCATACGGGGCGGCCTGCGCCAGCGCCTGGCGGGCGGGCGCGAGTTGGTCGAGCGTCAGGGCCAGACGTGCAGCCGTAAGCAGCGCCTCCAGCGCCTCTTGGATCAAGCCGGCCTGCGCAAAAGCCGCCGCAGCGTTCAGCGCGGCGCGGCGCGCCTCATAGGGCAACTGGAGACGCGCATAGAGTCCAGCCTCTTCAAGCGCCACGGTGGCCTGATCCTGCTCAATGCCCGCCGCCGCAAAATCCTGGCGCGCACGCGCAAGCAGGCGCAGGGCGGCAAAGAGTTGGCCGCGGTAGGTCGCCAAGCGCGCCTGATTGAGATTGACGGCGACCCACCCGCGCAGATCGGGCGCATCAGCAACGGCGAGGGCCTGTTGGAGCGCCTGTTCAGCAGGGGCAAACTGGCCCAAAAAGAGCGCCGCAAAAGCTTGGTTGATCAACGCCTGGGCCTGCGCGGCGGGCTGCTGGTATTGCACCGCCAGCGCCTCCGCTTCGCACGCCGCCGCCAGCATCGCATCATAGTTACCCAAACGCCCCTCAACATCGGCGCGATTGATAGCGAGCGCTGGAAGAAAACGTTGCTCGTCTGGGGCGGTAGCAAGGCAATGCGCGGCCCGTTCGAGCGCCGTCCGCGCTTCGCTCAAACGCCCCAACTGACCCAGCAACCCGGCGTAGCCGATGCGCAAGCGCCCCTCCTCAGGAAGACGTGCTTGCGCCGTAAAAAAAGCCAACGCCGCCACATAATGTTCCATAGCCGCCAGCGGTTCGCGGTAGAGCAGCGCCAACCCGTGGCACCAATGGGCCAACGCGTTACTCTCGGCATCAGCGGCCTGGTGCGCCAGCGCCCAAGCCTGATCCACCGCCGCCGTCAACGCGGCAGCATCCCCCTGATCATTCAGATCAAGAATGGTATCGCGCAACTGGCGCAGATGCGCGTGGAAGATATTCATTCGGTGGGGGTTTGGGGGAGGCAGTGCCTCCCCCAAAAATAGTCTTTTTGTACCGATTTGGCGGTTTCGCCGCCAAATCGGTACAAAAAGGTGCTTGGGGTTACGCCTCACCCAAACGCAGCGGCGGCAGCAAGAGCCGCCCCTGGGGAAAGAGGGCTTGCAGCAGATAGTGGCCCGCCGGGAGGCGGGTGAAGGCAAAGAAACCCTCGGCATCGGTGAGGCGCGGACGGGGGCGAAACTGATCGCTGCGCAGCGTCACACGTACCGCAGGGGCGGGCTGATCTTGCTGGATTACATAACCCTCAATGCGCCAATGGTCGCCGGCGGGAGGCGGCACACGAACAACGATCTGGGCCGCTAGGGCACTGGCGTAGAAGGACTGATCGGCGCTGGTAGGTTCCAGCGAGCGAACGCCAGCGGCGAGCGCTTGGGGCAGCGCGAGGACATTGGGCAGCAGGGCACGTTTGGGCTGCGGTGGCGCTTGGAGCGCCAAAAGGTTTGTGAAGTCCGCGCGCCCTTGGGGGCTGGCGCGCACATAGGCCATCACGCGCAGATGCTGCTCTGCCGTCGCCAGACCCGTCGCCACGTCCACAAGCTCCTGCGGATCAGGGATCGCCAGCCCGCCAAAAAAGCGCTGCAACGCCTGCGTTTGGCGGCGCAACGTCGCCAACTCCTGGCGCAACGCTGGCGAAGCAGCAAGCGCCTGCGCCACATGGGGCAACTCCGCACCCTCAAGATAGGCTTGAAGCTCGCCGGGTTGGATGGGATGGGGATTCATAGAGTTTTGATCTTGTTGCGTTGTGGCAGGGGTGCGTGCGGGAACCTGGTTCCTGCACGCACCCCTGCCAGCGAGGTTGCAGCTCTCCCAGCGGGAGATGTTACAAACATAAACCCAACCTAACGCTCATCTCCACCATTGAGCGAAGCGCTTGGATGAGGGATGCGAGGGAACTAGGTTCCCTCGCATCCCTCCCCCACCATTGGCTTTAACGCCGCACCAGCGGTAGGTAGACCCGTTGCACATCCGTGTCTACCGGCAACGCGCTTACGGGGAAGGTACCGACGCGCTCGTCGGGGATGCTCGCCACCGGGACAATTGGTTCACTCGGTACGAGTTTCTCGGGATCAATGCCGCCGCCGCCATTCGCGAGGTTCGCCGCTGCCGCGTTGCTCGACGTGGTGAGGCGGTAGGTGGCGCTGCTGAAGCCGTAGACTTCGACTTGGTAGACGCCTGGTACAACCGCGTTGGCGGGTACGCTTACCTGCTCGTTGGCGCTGCCGCTTAGGTTGCTGACCCAGGCCGACTGGTCGGTACGCGACGACCAGACATACAGATCGGCGTCACCATCGAGTACCTCAAGGTTGACCTGGAAGGGTTGGCCTGCCGCGACGTTGTAGCGGTAGATGCGCTTCTGACCGCGGGCGATGGTGTCGCTGGCGACTTCGTAGTTGATCATCTGGTGGGCATTGCCGATCGAGACGTTGCCCGCACGGTCGCGGACGCGTACCTGGACATAGTGCATGCCGGGCAGTGATCGCAAGCTCCAGTTGTAGCGCTGCGGGCTGGCGCTAAAGGCCATCCAGTTCGATTGGTTCACCGGCACCCAACGTCGCGCCCCTTCGTTGTAGACATACTCGATCACATGGGCCTCGACGACGCCGCTACCCGGCGCGGGGTCGGTCGCGGTGATATTGAGGCTCAACTCGGGGTTGCTCACCGTGCTGGTGCTGCCATTGTTGACATGGATCTGCTGCACGACCGGCACTGTCTGGTCGGCGTTGGTGGGTACGACCTGAATGGTGCGGCTGATAATGTTGTTGGTGTCATTGTTCTCAGCAAAGCTGTTGTCGGGGTCAATGATCGCGTAGATGGTAACTGGCCCGGCGCTGGGGAAACGGACTTGGAGCGCCGCGGTGCTCTCGCTGCTGTTGGGCGGATCGAGGAAAGGAATGGTAGCCGTGCCAAGCAGCGGGCCGTCGGCGGCGTTGAGGCGGAAGGCCACCGGCACGCTCTCGAGGGCGCGCTTGCCCCCTTGGCGCTGTACGATCAGGCCCAACTCCACGGGCATGTTCACCTGCGGGCTGCTGGGGTTGAGCCAGAGCTGGTCGCTGCTGCTGAACATGTCGTCGTTGAGCTCCGCTTCGGGGTCGAGCACCCTAAAGCCATTGGGGAGGGTGGCGCGATGACCGTTGGGGTTGAGCACCGCGAGATCATAGGTGGCGGGGGCCAAGCCGGAGGGCACGGTGGCTTGGAGCAGTTCGCTACTGACCCAGTTGGTGGACAGCGTATGTTTGCCAAAGCGCACGACCGCACCAAAGGCAAAGTTGTGCCCCCGGATCATCAACTCGCTCGGCTGATCATTCAGCGCACTGGCGGGGCCGAGTGCCATGGTGATAGCGGGACGATCAGTTGCCGCTTGGTCAATGACATCATACTCAGCGATGGTACTCCAAGCGCCCGTAGTCACATCCTGCAGGCGGATTTTGTAGAGGCCAAACTGCGCATCGGCAGGCATCGTGTAGTCGTAGCCAAAACTGCCATCGGCGTTGGCCTGCAGGGTCAATTCATAGACCTGTTTGTTGGGCACGAGCACCACGC
>RSAS01000007.1 GCA_003934145.1 Candidatus Viridilinea halotolerans
TAGGTGCGCGCCGTGCAGCCGCCAGTGGTATTCCCAAAGATCCAACGGCGCGTACCTGGCAGGTTTTGGGGGCGACCAAAGGCCCATGAGACCTAGCAGGTGGGGCGCGGTAGACTCTTTGGGGTACGACAAGCGGCTGCACGCGCCCCACCTGCCAGGTCGTTCGGGTTGCGTTGCGTTCATGCGCAGAGGGCGCGTTGGCTTCGACAAGCTCAGCCAACGTGCCAGCGTCGGGGATCGGTCTATCGGGTTTTCGGCTATCGCCTATGCTCAGAATCAATGTGCGAGCGAGGGGAGAGAATAACCCGAAAACCCCCGACGTTGAGGAGGAGGTTGCCGGGAAGGTTGCGGCGCCGCGCCCCGCAGCGAACATTTGCACTGTCATTGCCCCAACCCCCTCCTCGAAGGGGAACGACCATCTCTTCGCGGGAGAAGTCTTTCGATTGCACAAAATCGTCACTGATGACCCCACTCCGCGCCGGATAACTCTCCCCATGGCTGCATGTCCACTCCCAGACATTGCCCACCATGTCGAGCGCCCCGCATGGCGCGGCACCCGCTGGGCAGCAGCCCACCGGCGCAGGCCACCCTAGCTTGCTCGCGTCGTAGATCGCCAATTCTGGCGTCGGTTCCACTTCGCCCCACGGGTAAATGCGGCGCTGGCCTTGTGCATCGTAGGCCGCTGCCGCCTCCCATTCCGCTTCAGTGGGCAGGCGCACGACATAGCCGCTGGGCTGAAGTTGCTCGCTGAGCCACACGCAGTAGGCGCTCGCTTCGTACCAGTTTGCGCCGATCACCGGCTGGTTGGGGCTGTTATAGTTCGCACCACGCCATCCCCACGGCTCAGTACGATCCCTCTGCTGCTTCCACTGCCAGCCATTGGGTGTCCACCAGCGTTCCGCCTCCGGCCCGTAGCCGACGGCAACGAAGGGGGCAAATTGGGCAACGGTGATCGGGTAGCGGGCGAGCCAGAAAGTGGGGAGGGCTATCTCTGCCGCTTGCTCATCTGCATCCCACCCGCCAATGCGGTAACTGCCTTCACGCACGTAGCACCAGTAGCCCGCTGACTGGCCAAAGTCTTCATTACGTCGCGCAAGTTCGGCCTGCCACTGCGCTATGGCAACTGGAAAGCGCGGGTCGCCCAGGTCGCCAAGCAAGAAGCCGGCGCGCACCCGTTCGGCGACGGGCAGCGGTTGGGCGCGGTCGGCGAGCAGGGTGACCAGGCCGCGCCGCAGGTCGGCTTGCAGGCCCGCGACATCCACCTCCTGTTCGCGTAGGTAGCTCCAGTCGCGATCATGGCCCAATTCAGCCGCGAGGATGAGGTCGCGGTACCAGCAGCCATCCGCTTTGGCCTGTTCCCCCTCCTGGCGCATTACCAGGGTACGCAGGAGCTTCTCGACGAGGTAGGGATTCGTGGCCTGGATGACGCCAAGCCCCAAGAAGATGGGCTCGCGCCAACGATCCTCATGCCGACGGGCAACCACTTGGGCGACGGGATCGCGGCTGAGCAACAGATGACGGCCTGCACAATGTTCTTGCAGCGTGAGGTGGGCGAAGACGTACGTGCTTGGGTCATCGGCGGCCAAGAGGCCGCTGCGCTGCTCGAAGTAGCTGAGGCAGCGTTGGGCCGCTCCCCACGCGTCGGGGAGCTTGGCCTTCTCGAAGAATTCGATCAGGGCGTCGCGCACCCGTCCCCGTTCGAGCCGCCCGCGTCCGTCGTGGGAGGAACCCGCGAGATGCGCTTCGTAGGAGAGCCGGTCGAGCAGCGGGCGCAGACGTTCACTCGTCCAGTCGGGGCAGCCAATCGCGTCGGCAAGGCTCTGTCCAGCGCGCACCTTATCCCATTGGCCAAGCAATAGCTCCAAGATCTCCTCGTAGAGCTTGGGCCGATCACGGGGCAGGATGCCGCGCCGAAAGAGCAGGAGGGCCATTAGGGTCAGCAGCAGCGGAGTAGCGGCCAGCGCCCGTAGGCGGGCGTTGCTGGCGATGGTGTCAAGCAGTTCCTTACTGACCTGGGCCATCTGCGTTGCCTGGAGGTGACCACGTTCCGCGAGTTCTTGGTACCACGCGGGGACAAAATGGCGGATTTGGCCCAACGTCAAGGGGGCCAACGTCTCGAACTGCCATGCCAGTGCGCTACGCAGTTCGTCGCTGAAGGCGCGCGTGCGGCAGGTAAGGACAATGGCGCTGCGTTCGTAGCGTTCGGCAAAGCTGCGAACGGCGTGCAGGGTGGTGGCACGATCGACACTCGTGGCGGTCGCCTCCACCGGCACTTCATCAAGGCCGTCAAGCAGCAGCATGGCCGCGCCACGCACGAGTACATCGGTGAGGAGGTCGTCAGCCGCATTGACTCCATATTCAGCCAGCAGCGTCCGTAGGGTCTGGTGGAGCGTGGTGCTTGGATCGGCAGCGCCAACCAGCGCACCGGCCAAGCGGCGCAGCGGAAGGAGCAGAGGAAAGCGCCGTCGCTTCGCGTGCCAGCCCACCAACTCCGTCTCTGGCCCACACTGATCGAGGCCGCGCCGCGCCAAGACCCACGCGAAATGGCGGAGCAAGGTACTCTTGCCGCTACCGGGATCGCCCAAGATGACGAGGCGCGCATGATCGTGCAGCGCCTCGCTCACCACCGCATGGCGTGCTGCACTATCCGGCCCGCCACTCGCGGCGTCACGCTGCCATATCGCCACAATAGCGCGATCAGGCAGCGCATAATCGGGGTGAACCTCACGCTGCAACGCCTTCTGAGCATCATTCTCTTCAAACAGGGCCGCACACGCCCGCTGATCACGAACCACTACAGGAATCTGGCGTTGCACCGCCAGCATCACATAGACTCGCGCCAAACTAACGCCCTGCCCCTCAGCCAATGTGCCATCGAGGCCCCGCAGCGGCAGACGGCGCAACGCTCCGGCAAGGGCTGCCAGGTAGTGGACGAGGCGACGACGCTCCGGCTCATGCGGATCGCGCTGGTAGATAATCGTGCCCAGGTTGAGCCCAACCACAACGCCATCGATCATTGCGTCATCGGTGAGCGTCACCTCACCGACAACATCCTTCACAACATCCCTACCCGCCACATCACCCATCTTGACATCACCCGTCTGTGCGCCACGCAGATCCACACCAGCGGAAGATGCGGTAGCCGATTGCGCCAACAGACGTTGCTGCTCCTCTGGCGGAAGTGACAGGAAACGCGCAAGGAGATCGTCGGTCATCGTGAAGTCTTTCGTGTGGAATGGCGCTGCATGGCGCACATCGTGCAAAATATGGTACCAATTACCATCGGATAGCCCGCATAGCACATCGCGTTAGAACTCACTGGCATACGGCAAATACCATTTGTCATTCGTCGCTCATCACTGGTATGATACCATCAAGCAGAGTAGCAATGAGCCATGCTATACTACGTTGCAGTCAAAGACGGGCATAGATTGAGGTCTCTTATGTCAGGCCGTCGGTGGAGTATAATGGATCGTTATGGCAATGTAATTTACCTAACCGAGGAACGTTGGCAGCATATCATTGAAGATATAAATCACCCGGAAATGTTTGCGTACGAAGGACACCTTCAAGAGGTAATCAAAACGGGAAAGCGCAAGCAAGATTCACTGAATCCGCAAAAATATCGGTACAGCAAAGAATTTGATGATCTCTTAGAGGATAACACGCATATTGTTGCAATTGTTCTCTTTCGTTTTAGCGAGGACGCACATGGACGCCCTGAGGTAAATAAGGGTGTGACCAAAATGTGTAGGTAGGGGGTGCGGGGGAACCTGGTTCCCCCGCATTTCCCCCTGTCCGGCGGGGTTGTAGGGTACCGCCCTACAGATTCCAGTCACACCCGGTAAATAACTACATTGTGACGGCGTATATGAAAGAGTTGAGGTATTGATGAATGAGCCAATCTATGCCTACGATGAAGTGAGTGATACTCTTGCAATCACCATTGTTCCTGGTGAGAAGGCGACGGGAATTGAGTTGACTGACCACATTATTCTTCACATTAATAAAGTTGAACGTCGCCTAGTACGAATTACGCTACTAGATTACTCCTTGCTTGTGCGACAAACAGAGTATGGCCCATGCACTTTTCCCCTAACTGGTCTAAACGCTAGTTCCGCTGAGATACGTGATCTCGTCCTCGATCTCTTGCGCGACACTCCGGGCAAAGACATCTTACGCATTGCGGCCTATACGTCAGACGATGGTCACATCGTCCCCATCGTCTTCGTACAGCCCGTCTTCGCACAAGCGGCACCCTAATTGATACGGGTGTGACTGACATCTGTAGGGCGGCGCCCTACGATCCCGCCGGACAGGGGGAAATGCGGGGGAACCAGGTTCCCCCGCACCCCTTCCTACACATGTTGGTCACACCCATATGCTATTCTGTCCAAAATCGGGCAGTGCCAAAATGATGTGACGTGAAGAGGCTTCTGAGATGGAGATTGCCGTCATTATTTGCCCGGCCACAATCGAAGAAAAGCTTGCGATCAAACATCGCGTTACCGTTCGGGAAGCCCGTCAAGTACTTCTCTCTGCGCCACGAATACGCTTTGCTGAGACTGGCTATACCGAGGGTGAAGATGTCTATGTTGCTTTTGGGCAGACATTTGGTGGCCGTTACCTGAGTGTCTTCTTTGTCTACAAGCGCAGCCAGGCGACGGCGATCATTATCAGTGCGCGCGACATGAGTGAGAAGGAGCGACGCGCCTATGGACGCAAATAAGAGCCAAGGCAGTTCTATTTCGCAGGCAACCACGCTTGAAGCGATGGGCACATTCTGGGATACCCACGACTTCGCGGACTACGATACTGATGCGCCTGATATTCCATTGAACATTGCACGATCGGTGCAGCTTGAAGCTGATCTTTGGGCCGCACTTGAATCGCAAGCGCATGTGCGCGGCGTAAGCTTGGAGACGCTCGTCAATTTATGGCTGCAACAAAAGCTAAACGAGGCAGCGCAGCCAACCGCGGGGTCATAAGGGGAGCGAAAGTTCCGGGGGCAAGAGCCTTCCGTCACCCCCCAAAAAACCTGTAGGGGCGTAGCAGCGGCCCCCAAGAGAATCATGCCCATACCGAGAATGTAAGGCCGCTGCTACGCCCTTTCCGTCGCTGCCAAGGTTTTTCTGGTGAGCAACCTGCAGCTAACGACCTGCTAGGTGCGCGCCGTGCAGCCGCCGTTCATACCGCTACACATCCACCGGCGCGCACCTGGCAGGTCTCAGCGGCTCATGAGGCCGAACAGACACCCGAACGACCTGCTAGGTGCGCGCCGTGCAGCCGCCAGTGGTATTCCCAAAGATCCAACGGCGCGTACCTGGCAGGTTTTGGGGGCGACCAAAGGCCCATGAGACCTAGCAGGTGGGGCGCGGTAGACTCTTTGGGGTACGACAGCGACTGCACGCGCCCCACCTGCCAGGTCGTTCGGGTTGCGTTCATGCGCAGAGAGCGCGTTGGCTTCGACAAGCTCAGCCAACGTGCCGCTGGCTCGGTGGCTGAGCTTGCCGAAGCCAGCTTGTCGAAGCCAAGCGGCGCAGCGCCCCTTCGCCCCACAGTACAATTCCAAAAAAAATCCGCGCCTCGCGCCTCGCGCCTCGCGCCTCGCGCCTCGCGCCTCGCGCCTCGCGCC
>RSAS01000755.1 GCA_003934145.1 Candidatus Viridilinea halotolerans
CGTCCTCGCGTCCTCGCGTCCTCGCGTCCTCGCGTCCTCGCGTCCTCGCCTCTCCGCGTCCTCGCGTCCTCGCCTCTCCGCGTCTCCGCGTCTCCGCGCCCTCGCCTAAGGAAAACCGGCATGTCCAACGTCGCCGTCATCATCGTGAGCTACAATACCTGTGCCCTGCTGCGCGACTGCCTTGCCTCGCTACAGGCTTGCACCCTCCCGCTCCAGGTGCTTGTGGTAGACAACGGCTCGCACGATGGCAGCGTCGCCATGGTGCGCCACACCTTTCCCCACGTACACCTCTTGGAACCAGGGGCCAATGTTGGTTTTGCTCAGGCGAACAACCTTGGTTTGGCGTGGTTTGCCCAGCAGCCTGCAGCCCTTCCCGCTTACGTGCTGCTGCTCAACCCTGATACCATTGTGCATCACGGGGCGCTTGAGGCGCTTGTCGCATTCCTAGCGCAACACCCCCGCGTCGGGCTCGTCGGCCCGCGATTGCTCAACCCCGATGGAACACACCAAGCGGCAGCCTTTCGTTTTCCCACCCTGCTCATGACCCTGCTCGATCTCTTTCCGCCCGGCGAGGTACTGCCCGGGCGACTCTACGGCTCGTGGTGGCATGGGCGCTACCCCCAAGAGCGCGGTACTGCGCCATTTGCCATTGATCACCCGCTGGGGGCATGCATGCTGGTGCGCCGCGCCGTGCTAGAGGAGGTCGGCCCGCTCAATGCGGACTACTTTATGTACAGTGAAGAGGTGGAATGGTGCTGGCGCATCCGTCAGGCGGGCTGGGCCATTTGGCAAGTGCCAGACGCCCGCGTAACCCACATCGGCGGCGCGGCCACCAGCCAATTGCGCCACAGCATGTTCAGCGCCCTCTGGCAGAGTCGCGCCCGTTTCGCGGCCCAACGCGGCCCAGCCTGGCGCATAGCAACCCATCACGCCCTTGTCCAAGCGGGCATGCTGCGGCTCAGCCTCAAGAGTTGGCGGGCCTACCGCCAAGGCCGCCTCAGCCGCAACGAACTCCGCGCCCACCTCTGGGCCTATGGTGAGGCGGGGAAGGGGTGAGGCGGGGAAGCGGGGGCCGCCGGCCCATACGTATTAACTTAAGCCGACGAGCGCGGTTCGTAGTAGGGGCTTTAGCCCCGTAAGCAACCCTTGAACGGCGCTAAAGCG
>RSAS01000467.1 GCA_003934145.1 Candidatus Viridilinea halotolerans
TTTGGGATGTTGGTTCGTGGGGATCTTCGCGGTGAATGGTGGGCGCCAACGCAGAGATGGTGGTTGGTGGGGATGTGGATGGCGCAGCGGGTGGGTGGTGCCCACTGTCTTCAAATTGCTGCTGCGTTTGGGCTTGCAGGGGTGTGGGCGTGGCGGGCGGATCGTCTGGTTGCATGGCGGGGGGCGGTGCGCCGCTGACACGCCCGCCGAGCAATGAGAGCAGCCAGTCCATGTCGGCGCGGGCGAGTGGTTCGAGTAGGGGATCGGTGCGACATTCGAGGGCGATGTCGTAGGCGAGGGGCAGGATGCTTTCGAGGGCATTGAAGAGCCAACTGGCCATGCCATTGCCGCCGGGTTGGGTGTCTACGAAGTAGATGCGGTAGACCTCGTTGTCGTAGGCGGGCACCACGTCGCTGAAGCGGCTGGTGGTGTAGAGCGGTAACGCGGCGACGAGCGACCAGCCGATGAGTTGGCCGGGGGCTTTGACAGCCATGGGCAGGTCGATCCAGAGCGCCGGGGCGCTCCAGCGGATGTGAATGGGCGGATTGATGACACGCTCGTGGGGGGCGAAACTGGGCGCGGCTTCGCGGAAGCCGTAGAGTTCTTCGTCTACGATGACGCGGCCCCAGGCCATGTCGCAGCCGCGAAGGGTGCGATATTCGCGCCGGTCGCGCACATGGATCGTGCAGTGGCGCAGGGGAATGGTGCGGCGCGTTTCGGCGTTGGCGCTGATGGTGAGGGCGAGGCGTTCGTCGTCGTCGTTGCGCTCGACCACGCGGTAGCCGCCGCGCAGGGGCGGCAGGGCGGCCCCAAGAAAGCCCCAACGGTCGAAAGTGGCTTGGTCGAGTATGCCGAGCGGGTGGCCCTGGTCGTCGGCGATGAGCGCGGGCAGGCCACCGGCGGCGTGCAGATCGAAGCCGGCGTAGACATCGCCGGCGGTGGGGAGGGGCTGCCAAAGTGGCGTGTTGCCGGGGAGACAAATCAGGCGCTGCTGCTCGCAGAGGCGTTCGATTAGCGCAGTGACGCCCCAGGCATCCGCTTCGTTGGCACTGAGCGGGCGTTCGCTGGCGGCGCAGAGCAGGTGTTGGGCCTCGATGTAGGCGTTGACGGCGGCGGCGATCCACTGGGGCGGCGGGTCGTCGAGCAGCGGCACGGCCTCGCCCGCGCTCGTCGCGAGGCGCGCCAACGCGCGCTCGGCGGGGTCGTCGCCCAGCACGAGGACGGTGAGGCTGGCGCCATCGCGGGCTTGGGCGAGGGGTACAGCGGCTTCGTTGAGGCCCATGATCACCTGCACATCGGCGGGGAGCATGCTGGGGCCAATGCTGAGCGTGGGAAAATCGGCCCCGGCGAGCAGACGCAGCAGCGGGGCTTCAAAGGCGGGGCAGAGTAGGTGGACGCGCGCATTGGTGCGGGCGAGGCCCAGTGCGAGCGCCAGGGTTTCGCGGGGGCGTTCGCCGGGATTGCGCCAGAGGGCAATGGCTGCCGCGGCGCTCGGCGCATCTTCGGCGCTGAGGATACGCCAGGGCAGGGCGCTGATCTGAGCGAGCGCGGTAGCGGCGCCAGCGACGGGAGCGAGCGTGGCCATGAGTTGAATCGGCTGCGGGGCGACGACGAGACGGCGGAGGCGCAGCAGCAGCGCGGCGAGATGGACGGTAGCCGTGCCGGGGTAGGCGTGAACCTCTGCCAGCACGACCATGCGTAACTTGGCCCAAAAGTGCGCCCAGGCGCGATCATGGTGGCGCAGCAGGCGATTGTGGAGCAGTTCGGGTGTGGCGACAACGATGTTGGCGCTGAGCGCAGAACGCACGCCACTGCCCGTCGCCAGGCCGACCTGTAGCGGTTGGCGCAGACTCTGGAGCAGGCGACTCAGTTCGTGGGCGTAGGTCATCGCGGCGAGTTCGTCGGGAGCGACGAGCAGCGCGGTAGCGGTGGCATCGGCATAGAGCGCTTCGAGCAGCAGCAGTTGCATCGTGCGGCGGGCCGAGAGGCCGCCGGTGAGCGCGAGCGCTTCGTCGCGGCGCAATGCGGCGAGCGCGAGCGCCTGATGCTGATGGAAGGGCTCGCCGGTCGCACCAGGCCAACCCTGGGCCAGCGCGGGCTGAATGGGCAGGTGGCTGATGCGCGCCCCCGGACGCCCGGCAAAGGTGCGCAAGGCCAACAAGGGGTTGGCGTTACGCCCGCGCTGGCGAGCTAAAGCGTAGAGGGCGTCAATGAGATGTTCGGCCATGCATGCGCGCCTTTAGGGAAGGTTTCAGAAAGGAGCTTCTCGCTTTACCATGTGTTGTGCCGACTTTCGTCGGTTTCCCATCGCATCCAAAGACCTCAGCCGACGAAAGTCGGCACTACCTGGATAGAGCGCAGACGGTAAAGCCCCTACGAACCATCCCTTAAAGTCTTTTCTCCACATGAATTGTAGCATAGGGGATGGTTCGCAACCACACTGGGGTTAGGGCCACGTCAAAGTCGTTGGGGCTGCGCCCCAAACCCTCTTTTTTCTTTCGTTTTGGCGGCTTCGCCGCCAAAACGAAAGAAAAAAAGTTCTTCGGGGGAGGCGAAGCCTCCCCCGAACCCCCACCGGAGGTGACTTTGACGTAGCCCTACACTGGGGTTGCGGGGGCATGGCCCCCGAAAAATTTCCCCTTCCGGCGGGATTTTAGGGGCCGCAGGCCCCTTAACATAATGTGGCGAAGCCGTCAAAAAAGCCCCTCGCTCATTTCTGAGCAAGAGGCTTCAATCATTTGGGTGTGGCTGGAAGCTGTAGGGCAGTGCCCTACACCCCTTTGGATGGGGGAGGATGCGAGGGGACTAGGTTCCCTCGTGCGCCCTACCTAACCCTCGCCTCACGCGACTAAAGGCTCCCAGGGATCGATGGCGCGGAAGGGTATTGCCGAGCGTGAGATATTGCGCAACGCTGCATGCAGTGCCTCGCGGGTGAAGGGGTCGTCGTAGCATGTCACTAAACGGGCAATGGCTTCGTGGTGATCAATATTTGGTTCGTAGCGATAGATGGGCTCACCGTTGAGCGCAGCAGCTTGTAACATAATACCGTCATCAGCAAGCTCATATAATGCCTGATTTACGCTCCAGATATCACGGCAGACACGATCAGCGATGGCACTGGGCGTCGCCTCCATGCGCGGATTTTCAGAGAACATCAGGAGCAATTGTAGCTTCACTGGGGTATCTACGGAACCCTCCAGGAGCTCTTGTACGAGAGGGTCGACCATGACTGCCTCCTTAACCGTATGCGGTTTTCATCAGTCGCACCTTAAGGTGCGGACGCTGGCTGTTTACAGGAGTAAACAACGTATGCGAGGCTGACTCCTACTGCCGGGGGAGGAGTAAAACCGGGGGGAAAGCGCACGCAAACATAGCGTATGCTTTCACGAGTTATGCTCAGTATACACGAATAATCCGTTTTTTGAAAGAGTCATTTTGCGTTATTTTTAACTTTTTGCGTTAGGCTTTCACTACGAAGGCTGATGGGCGATGGCCCCCGCGCCCCCGTTGGGCGACAACGTAGTATACTGTGACGATGCGTACTCTTTTTCTCATCACATGTTGTATGCTTTGGCTGGCTGGTTGTGGCCAACCGGAGGCAGCAGGGTTGCCGCAGGAGCTTGACCTGGGTGGTGTGCGCCTCGCGCCGGAGAGCGAGTTGCTCGATCGCGGGCGGGAGGCGTTGGCGGTGGGCGATCTGGCGCCTGATTTTCGCTTTCGTTTTGCGGACGGCGCGACGGGGCAGTTGCGTGAGCTACGTGGCCAGCCGGTGGTGATCAATTTCTGGGCAACGTGGTGCACGCCGTGCGTTGATGAGTTGCCCGCCTTCGAGCAGGTCTACCAAGAGGCGGAAGGGCGTTTGGCGATTCTGGCGGTCAACCGCAATGAATTGCCCGCAGCGATAGCCCGTTTCGCGCCGTCGGTGGATGTCAGTTTCCCGTTGATTGCCGATCCTGTGGGCGTGATTGGCGACCGCTACATGGTGCAAAGTTTGCCGACGACCTACTTCATCACGAGCGACGGGCACATCCATGCGCGCCATGTTGGGGCGTTGAACGCAGAGCAACTGCGGGAACAACTGGAAGAGCTAATGGGCGCTACACCGCCACGGTGAGGGTAGATTGGCCCCCGCCACAAGGCGAAACCACCCCTTCAAATCACAATCCCGAGACTCTCGAGCCAGAAGCGAAACCCCGCCATCATGCCCAAAACAACCAGCGTAGGAATGAGCGCCAACGTGGCCGGGCGGGCGAGTTGGCGCAGTTGGGTGACGCGGCCTTCGTAGCCGAGAACGAGGCTGAGCAGGATGAGGCAGACGACGTAGAGGACGCCGGTGAGGCCAAAAAAGGCGATGAAGGCGAGCGGCCAGAACATGAAACTGAGGTTGCCATAGAGCGCCGCGAGGACGAGGGCGTTGATGGCCATGATGCCCAAGAGTTCGCCCCAGCCTTTGAGGACAGGCATGAAGTCGTCTACGTCTTTGCGCAGGGTTTTCGTAAAGACGAGATGGAGCATGACGGCAATCGAGATGCCCATGCCCATGCCGGTGGTGGTGCGCAGGCGGTTGTCGGGCGGGTAGAGATTGGGTTGCCCTAAGTCAAGAAAAAACGAGTTGAAGCCGTCTACGGCCATAATGGCGACAAAGGCGAGCAGGGCGATGCCGACGCCCAAGGGGGGCAAGCCACCGGCGCGGGCGCGCCCAATGGTGTAGATGTAGGTGAGGGTGAGCAAAAAACTGCTGTAGATGCCGATGTTGCGGGCGCAGATGGGCAACTGCGCGTCGCCGATGATGATATTGTGCTGCTGGGCGCAGACGCCATGCACCACGGCGTACATCTTCCATTCGAGGGGCATGCCGGGCCAAAAGAGCAGCGCCGCCAGTAAGGTGCCAAACACGCCGACAAACATCCAGAGCCAGGGGCGCTCGACGGGGGCTTCTTGGTGGGAAAGCATTGGTGATTCCGTAGTACGTGGTGCCCCGCTAGATGTAGTACATTAAGTTGCCAGCGTGTTCACGCTTGCGCTGGCAGAGATCTTCGAGGCTCAATTCGGCGAGGAGTTGTTCGATGCGCGAGCGCAATTGGCCCCAGAGTTGATCGATGAGGGCGTGATCGGCGGGTTGGGTGGGGGCGAGGTTTTCGCGGGTGGGCTCGCTGGGCAGGAGCGGCCCTTCCAGCGCTTGGATCACCGCGAGGAGGCTGATTTCGGCGGGAGGCCGGGCGAGCATGTGGCCCCCCAGGGGGCCACGCAGGCTCTCGATCAGCCCGGCGCGGCGCATGGTGATCAGGAGTTGGTTGAGATAGTTGGGGGGAATACCCTGCCGCTGAGCGATCTCTTCGCTCTGCACCGGGCCTTGGCCGTAGTGCTGGGCGAGATCGAAGGCTGCCCGCAGGCCGTAGTCGCCTTTGCTTGAAATGCGCATAAAGAATCTTGAGGGGGAGGGCGAACCCCTCCCACCCAATCCTGAAGCTCCAGCAACATGATCTGAAGAAGTATATCCTCTGCTAAGGGATGGTAGCATGATCGGCTAGCGGGCGTCAACTGTGGGGTTGGGGCGGGTGCGCCCCCTGAGAGGGGTTTAAGGGCGGACAGAAAACGTGTGCGCCCCCTTCTGGAATCGCATTGC
>RSAS01000833.1 GCA_003934145.1 Candidatus Viridilinea halotolerans
TCCCACAACGTGGGAGAGGGGGCAGGGGGTGAGGGCCATCCGTGGCATCCCAATAACCTATCCGTGACTTGCCGAGCGAATGTTCTGTCCGCCCTTAAACGGCGGGGGGGGGTGGGGGCGCAGCCCCAAAGCGGGTTTTTAGGGCAGTAGTCCTACCCCCGCCCGACGGCGGGATGATGCGCGGGAACCAGGTTCCCTCGCATCATCCCTACCCAACGTAGCTACGCAAAAACGCCGTCAGTAGGCGCACGCCGACGCCCGTAGCCCCGTGCGTTTGGTACCCCTTGCTCGGCTTTTCGGTAAAGGCCGTCCCCGCAATGTCGAGATGCACAAACGGGAAGTCGCCGACGAAGTGGGACAGAAAGGCCGCAGCAGTCAGCGCCCCGCCCATACGCCCGCCGGTATTCTTGATGTCGGCAATCTCGCTCTTGATCATCTCGCGGTACTCGTCCCAGAGCGGCATCTGCCAAACGCGCTCGCCGCTCGTCTCGCTGGCCTGTTTGACCCGATCGGCCAACGTCTGGTCGGTGGCCATCATGCCGGTGGCGTGGGGGCCAAGCGCCACCATAATCGCGCCGGTGAGCGTCGAGAGTTCAATGATCGCCGTCGGGTTGTAGCGCTGCGCATAGAAGAGCGCGTCGGCCAGCACGATGCGCCCTTCGGCATCAGTGTTGAGTACCTCGACTGTCTTGCCGCTCAGCGTCGTAAGCACATCATCGGGGCGGTAGGCGGTGGCGCTCGGCATGTTTTCGGCAGTCGCAATGAGCCCAACGACGTGCAGCGGAAGTTGCAGTTCGGCCAAGACCTGCATTGCGCCCAGCACAGCGGCGCTGCCGCCCATATCCATCTTCATGGTGACCATCGAGTCGGCGGGCTTGAGCGAGAGGCCGCCGCTGTCGAAGGTGATCCCTTTGCCGACGAGGCAGAGGGTGGGTTGCCCTTCGGCGGGAGCGCCATGCTCAAGCACAATGAAATAGGGTTCATTGGCCGAACCCTGGCCAACGGCGAGCAGCCCACCGAAGCCCTGTTCCACCAATTGCGGCTTGTCCATCACGGTGACCTTGAGGCCGCCGCGTTGGCCCAAGGCGATGGCGGCGGCGGCGAGGGCCGAAGGGGGCAACGCGCCACCAGGGGCATTGACGAGATCGCGAGCCAGCGCCACGCCACGGGCCACCACTTGGCCCAACGCCACCCCCGCCGCCAGGTCGTCATTGGCTGCTTCAGTCACAATGGTAGCCTGCTCGACCACAAACTGCTGCGCGGGCGTCAGGCCAGTGCGGTAGCGATCAAAACGGTACGCGCCCAGTTCCAAGCCTTCGGCCAACACCTGGCCCAGTTCGCCCGCCGGCAGCGTTGGCGCACCAAACAGTCCCAGCGTGAACGCCGCCACCTGCAACTCCTGCGCTTGGCGCACCGCCGTCGCCGCCGCTTGGCGCAACGCCTCGCCATCAAGCTTTTCCGCCTTGCCCAAGCCCAAAAGCAACAAGCGCTTGATCGGCAACACGCCGCGTGGGTAGAGCAAACGCAACTCCTTGGCCTTGCCCGTAAAATCGCTCGGCTCCAGCAGCGCAGCAACTTCAGCGGGCAACGCCGCCCCTTCGGGGCTGAACAGAACCGCGAGATCGCTGGCAGTCTGGAGCAGTGGGCCGGTGGTGGTGGTGATAAGCATTGGGTTGAGACTCCTTAATCTGTGAACATGGCCTCATCCGGGCTTACGTTTATGTGCCGTTTTGGCGACTTTGCCGCCAAAACGGCACATAAAACGGGGCGTGGGGCTGCGCCCCACACCCCGCCGGACGGCGGAAGGATGGGCGCGGGAACTAAGTTCCCACACCCACCCTTCCTAAACGCTACGCGCTCTGAAAGGGTGGGTAGACATTGGCAGTTGTGGGGATGCGCGGGACGATCGTGAGGGTACTGGGGATGAGCAGATCGCGAATGCCACTGAGCAGCATGCGGAGCATCGTTTCGAGATCGGCAAGCTGATCGATGCGCAGATTACAGAGGATCTGCTCCATATCTTCGCGGCGAGCCTGCTCGACACGAAAGATGCGCTCTTCGCCGTGTGGCGTAAGGGTGACTTGCACCACACGGCGATCTTCAAGATCGCGCACGCGACCGACGAGATGATCAGCGATCAGACGATCCACTATACCGGTGAGCGTGCCCGCCGATTGTTGGGTAACTTCGGCCAGTTCGCTCATACGGCAGGTGCCGGCATCGCGGATGGCAAAGAGCGTCACCATTTGGGGCATGGTCAAGTTGATCTCGGGGCGACTCAGCGTCTGAAGGAGCTGCTTGTGACTCTGCCAAGTGATTTGACGAATGACATCGTCAATAGCAACGATGTGGTCAGTACGCGAAGTTGACACTGTCTCATTCATGCCTAAAACCTCCTTAAGCTCACAGATGAGCGTTGGTAGGCGTACCGTTACAAGTGATTCGCAGGGGCGCAGCCCCTCCGCGAAACACAACCTTGGTTGGTTGTTAGGGGCGCAGCCCCTAACAACCAATCGAAACAGAATAGTAGCTGATATAACGATTATTCTTGCAAGAAACATTTTAGCTTGTCTTTATATTAGCTTATAAATAACGCCATGTCAATGATATGCACAAGAACGTAGCGTTTTTTGCAAAGTTGCCTAGCCAACAGTTGACGCTAACCCGTTATCGTGGTAGAATCCGCACGACGTGTCGGGGTAGCTCAGCGGTAGAGCAAACGGCTCATAATCGTTAGGTCGCGGGTTCAAATCCCGCCTCCGACACCACTTCATATGGGGAGCGATGGGTAGGTTAGGGTGAAGCGATGAGATGTACTTCTCGTCGTTTTGCGCTAAGACACCTGTCACTCCCCATTTGGTGTTGCTTCATGTTTGTATGGTATGGGTGTGACCAAAATGTGTAGGTAGGGGGTGCGGGGGAACCAGGTTCCCCCGCATTTTCCCCCTGTCCGGCGGGGGTGTAGGGCACCGCCCTACAGGTTCCAGTCACACCCGTATGGTATGGCGGCGGTTTTGCCGCCGCCACACCATACAAGCATGGGGGTGGCTACGCCCCACGGCCCCTCCGGATTGTGAGAGGATGCGCAGGAACCTCGTTCCCGCGCACACCCTTTCCCCAATTTGACGCCCTTCCAGCCTAGTAGACCACCATATGCTCGACCGCGTTCGCACTCTCCTCAATGCCCAAGGGCTTTGGCGTTCCGATGCGCTCCTGCTGGTTGCCGTCTCTGGTGGCCCCGATTCGCTCTGTCTGTTGCACCTGCTCCACCGTTTGCGCACGCTGGGTGGTCCTGCGCTCCATGTTGTCCACCTTGATCATGGCGCTCGTGGTGCGCAAGCGGCTGCGGAAGCTGAAGCGGTAGCGGCACTGGCTGCGGCTTGGGGTATTCCGGCCACGATTGAGTACCGTGATGTTCCCGCCTTGGCGCATGCCAGCCGACGCAGCTTGATGGCCACGGCGCGTCAGGTGCGCTACGCGCTTCTCGCCAGCCTCGCGGTTCGCCTTGGTGCCCACGCTGTTGCGGTGGCGCACCAGGCCGACGACCAAGCCGAAACGATCCTTTTGCACCTGCTGCGCGGCGCGGGCCTCGCTGGGCTGCGTGGCATGCGTGCGGTGGTACCGTGGGATGAGTGGGCGTCTGAGATGCGAAGAGGGGGGGATGCGGAGAGGCGGAGAGGCGGAGAGGCGTCCTCGCCGCCCGCGTCCTCGCCGCCCGCGTCCTCGCCGCCCGCGCCCTCGCCGCCCGCGTCCTCGCCGCCCGCGTCCTCGCCGCCCGCGTCCTCGCCGCCCGCTCCTCTCCTCCGCCCCCTGCTCGCGACCACCCGCGCCGAGATTGTGGCCTACTGTGCCCGTCACGCGCTGCAAGCCGCCGATGATCCCAGCAATCGTTCGCCGCGTTACACACGATCGCGTGTGCGTCAGTGGTTGCCCCAACTCGCCGCCGAGAATCCCCAGCTTATCAGTAGCCTAGGGCGTACCGCCCAGATTCTTGCCGACGACTACGACTATCTCCAGCAACAGCTCAACGCCCTGTGGCCCACGCTCGCCACAACAGGCCACAATTTCATTACCTTGCAGCGGGCGGCGTGGAACACCCTGCACCCTGCCATGCAGCGCCACGCCCTGCGGCGTGCTGCTGCGCACCTTGGCGCACCCGAACTGAGCTTTGAGCAGATCGCGGCTGCGCGCAGCCTTACGGCCCACCCTGGGCGGCATATGGATCTAACTGCGCATGTGTACCTCGTGGTTGAGCAGCAGACGCTTGTGCTTGTCCGTGGCTTAGTCCAACCCTATGCGGATGTTCCCCAGCTTACCAGTACGGATCTGTCGCTCGTCAATCCGGGGATTACCCCTATCGGCAACGACTGGTTTTGCTCCATCACCACCGTGGCCCCCGCCCAGCCCGACCGCTGGTGGTTGGCGCTTGATCCGCGCCGTCTCGACGGGCCACTCAGCCTGCGTTGCCGCCAACCTGGTGACCGTTTTTACCCTTTGGGGGGGCAGGGTAGCCGGAAACTTCAGGATTTCTTTGTAGACCAGAAGATCTCCCGAGCCTTGCGTGCTGCGTGGCCATTGCTCGTTACCCCTAACGCCATCGTCTGGGTCGTTGGTATCCGCCCAGATAGGCGCTTCCATGGGGCGCCGCAGGATAGCATCTGGGTAGGCATGGTTCAAAAACGGACATCATCTTGCGGCGGAAATTTGGGGGAGGCTTCGCCTACGCAGTAACGTAAGCCTGTGGCGGGCCTGCGGGCGTCGCCCCCGCAGAACTTTTTTGTTCCGTTTTGGCGGCGTAGTCGTCAAAACGGAACAAAAAAACGGGTGTGACCAAAATGTGTAGGTAGGGTGCGCGAGGGAACCTGGTTCCCTCGCATCCTCCCCCCGTCCAAGGGGGTGTAGGGCACCGCCCTACAGATTCCAGTCACACCCCAAAAAAATAGGGTCTGGGGTTTATCCTAACTATTTAAGGAAGAGACCAATGCGCAACGACATGGCCAGGATTCTCATCAGCGCCGAGCAGATCGCCACTCGCGTGCGCGAACTCGGTGCCCGTATCAGCGCCGACTATGGCGACACCGACAACCTGTTGCTTGTCGGTGTCCTCAAAGGTTGCGCAATGTTTATGGTTGACCTCGCACGCGCTATTGAATTACCTTTAGCTATCGATTTCATTGCCGTAGCGAGTTATGGTGCCAGTACCGAGTCGAGTGGCGTCGTGCGCATGCTCAAAGACCTCGACACCGACATTGCGGGACGTCATGTGCTGATTGTCGAAGACATTATTGATAGCGGGCTCACTTTGGCTTACCTGACAGCCCAACTCCAACGGCGCAACCCGGCCAGCCTACGTATTTGTAGCCTGCTGAATAAACCTGAGCGGCGTATTGCCGAGGTGGTAGTGGACTATTTAGGTTTTGATATTCCTAATGAATTTGTAGTTGGGTATGGTCTTGATCATGCTGAACGCTACCGAAATCTGCCCTACATTGGAGTACTTAAGCCCGAGGTGTACATGGGTTAGTGTACGGCTTCGCCGGACGAGCCTGCCGACGGGGGGCGCGGGGGCGGACAGAACATTCGCTCGGCAAGTCACGGATAGGTGATTGG
>RSAS01000298.1 GCA_003934145.1 Candidatus Viridilinea halotolerans
GAAGCGTGAAGCGTGAAGCGTGAAGCGTGAAGCGTGAAGCGTGAAGCGTGAAGCGGAGCAAAGGAAGAGACTATTACCCATTTGTCCCAAAGACCTCACAGGTCTGCTCTGCCGCACTGGAATACCATCATCAAAGACCTGTGAGGTCTATGCTCGTCCTTACGTAAAAGGTATTGATCCATGCCCTATCCATCACTACAAAATCTCAGCACCGAAGTGCGCGCGGCTGCCGTCGCTTGGTTTGCCAGCCACGGGCTGCCAACCGATGCCAAGTACCCCCATCGGCTGGCGAGCGATACCGATTGGCAACACAATCTGATTCTGCCCGAAGTGCGTGACTATATTGCCCAGGAGCTTGCTGATGCCCAAGCGGGGCGGCGCTGCTCCTTTGCGCTCCACCGCGATGTTGGCAATGGGGCGAGCAGCCAAGCCATGGCCTTCAATCTGCTTGGCCCGCTGCTTGCGCGTAACGATCTCGCGCCGCTAGCGGCGGTGGTGACGGCGGCAGGCCTGCCGTGGCCGCGTCAGCCGCAGGCCGCGCTTGAAGTTGAAAACCGCGTCGTCTTCAGTGAGCAGCGTGGCCAGCCCACTTCCATCGATCTGGTCATCAATGGCGGCCCCGCCGACTGTGGGCCGATCTGCATGGAGGTCAAGCTGACCGAGGGCGGCTTTGGCAACTGTGGCCTCTTTGCCAATGGCGAATGCAGTGTTGATGGCAACAATCCGCTTGGCGATCTCATGCAGTGTAAGCTGTACGAAAAGGGCTACCTCTACTGGCAGCGCATGGCGGAGCATGGCCTGCTGACGGAAGCGTTGCGCGAGGGTGAGCAGTGCCCCCTCACCTGCAACTACCAATTCTTCCGTGAACTGCTCTTTGCGCTCTACTACGGCGGCAACTTCGTGCTGCTCCACGACGAGCGCAGCCCCGTCTTTGTGGGTGCGCCGCTCAGCCTCTTCCCATTGTTGCAGACCAAGCTACCAGAGCAGATGCGTAGCCGTGTTGCGGCCATCAGTGTACAGGATCTGGTTGCTGCCATCCGCGCTACGGGGCGCCATGAGGACTGGCTTGGCCTCTTTATGCAGAAGTATGGTTTGACGTAGTTTTTAGCTGTTTTTATGGGGATGCAAGGGAACCAGGTTCCCTTGCATCCCCGCGCAGGGGCCATAGGCCCCTAAAAACCCCAGGGGAGGGGGCTTTTTTTCGGGGGCCATGCCCCAATACGTTTCAAATAAGACCTCACAGGTCTGCTCTTCTGCACTGGAACGCCATCAGCAAAGACCTGTGAGGTCTATGCTCTCCCTTATTTGAAAGGTATTGGGCGCATGCCCCCGAACCCCACCGGAGGGCGATAGCCCTAAGACCCGCTGGAAGGCTTCTGAAGTATGTACAATCAAATTGTTCAAGCATGCACGATCATCCAAGCGCGCACGAGCATTGTGCCGCGCGTTGGGCTGATTCTGGGATCGGGGTTGGCGGCCTTGGCCGATGAGTTGGCTGAGGCCGTGGTGGTGCCCTACGCTGATCTGCCCGGCTTTCACGAGCCGCAGGTGGCGGGCCATCGCGGCGAGTTGGCGATCGGGTTGCTGGCCGGGCAGCCGGTGGCGGTGCTGCGCGGGCGCTTCCACTTCTACGAGGGCTATAGTATGCAGGAGGTCACCCTGCCGGTGCGGGTGTTGCATGCGCTCGGCTGCACCACACTGCTGGTGACCAATGCGGCGGGTGGCTTGCACGCCGCCTGGCAGGTGGGCGATATTATGGTGATTCGTGACCACATCTTTCTGCCGGGTCTGGCCGGGCATCATCCTTTGCTTGGCCCCAACGACGAGCGTCTGGGGCCGCGCTTCCCGCCAATGGTGGGGGCCTATACGCCCGCATTGATCGCATTGGCGCACACCACCGCCGCCGCGCTGGGCATCACTTTGCGCGAAGGGGTATACTTGATGGTGTCGGGGCCGAGCTTCGAGAGCGGCGCCGAGTTGCACGCCTTCCGCATGTGGGGCGCAGACGCCGTGGGCATGTCTACGGCGCCCGAAGTGGTCGTAGCAAGCCACAGCGCCATGCAGGTCTTGGGCTTCTCGCTGATCACCAACCTCGCCCTCCCCGACGGCCCCCCCGCCAACCACGAGGAGGTTCTCGCCGCCGGCGAAGCGGCCAAGCCGCGTTTTGCGGCGTTGGTGCGGGGAGTGGTAGCCGATAGCCGATAGCCGATAGCCGGTAGCCGATAGGCGATAGGCGCTACGTAGGGGCGTAGCAGCAGCCATCGCCCAATGCCATGCGGAAAAAGAGAACCCAATGGCTGCTGCTACACCCTTCCTGGAACGCCCCCAAGCCCCATCATGCCGCCTTTTCAAATAAGCTCGCGCAAAGCCGCAAAGCCGCTAAGATTTGGTATACCTACACCGAAAACGTTGCGCCCTTGCGCCTTTGACAAGGTTTCAGGTGTCTGGTTTCAGGTGTCAGTCGGAGCGCATCAGAAAGCGATGCATGGCGCTAAACTGTAAAGTAGCCTGAAACCACCCCTAAGGATTCACACTGATGGAAACACTACGACCGCTTGCGGATCTAACGGCCATGTCGTCCGCACTGCGCGACAAACTCCAAGAGTATTGGATCACGACGGTCGATGAGTTTGTGGCAACAGCGCTTTCGGGCAATGAGATCCATGGCAGTGGCCTAGCGGCTATGGCATTGGCGCTGGGCATGCGTGAGCAGGATCTGGAGGCGCTGGTGAGCGCGGCGCAAACACTCTTGCCCTCCGGGCGCTCCTATAGTGTACCGACGGGTTCAGACCATGGCACGGGCCTGGTGCTGGGTGGCTATCGTGATCCCGCTGCCGCTTCATTTCGGGTGCCGACGAATCTGCCGGAGGCGGTAGAACCGTTAGGTAACCTGCCGCCGCCGGGTGATCAGGGGGAGCGCAACAGTTGTGTCGCCTTTGCGCTGACTGCCAGCTTCCAGGTGGTGAGTGGCGATCCCATGCCCCTCTCGGAACAGTTCCTCTATTGGGCCTGTAAGCAGGCGGATGGCATCCCCGGCGATGTCGGGACGAACCCGCTCACGGCGTTTCATGTATTGCGTGATACGGGGATCTGCCGAGCAGCGACGTGGCCCTATGCGCCAGCGCCGCGTGACAACGACAACCCGGGCCATGGCCCGCCGCCAGACACGGCGGTGGAGGAGGCGACGTTGCGCCGTGCTAAACGTTTTACGCCCCTGCCTGCCAAGGATTTTCGCGCCCTCCAGAGCGCTTTGGCCAACGGCCATCCGGTGCTGGTTGGCTTGAATATTCGTGAGCATTGGGAAGATTCTTGGCAGGCGACCCACCTGGGGCGCGTGCGCAAGGCGTTGCCGGGTGAGCGGGATCGTGGCGGGCATGCCATGTGTCTGATGGGTTACCGCAACAACGCAACGGCCCCTGGTGGCGGCTACTTCATTGTGCGCAACTCGTGGGGTACCCACTGGGCCAAAGCGAACCCCGACGGCCCTGGGTTCTGTCATGTACCCTACCGCCTGATGGCCGAAAACGGCTTGGTGGCGCTGGCGCTAGAGCAGGTGGTGGTGACGCAACCGTCGGTGCGCACGCCTGCGGTTGCCGTTGCGCCACCCGTGCCAGTGGCAGCGGGGGCGGCGGCGACGGCGGGGGACGACCTCGCCCAACTCTATGCTGAGGCCAAGGCGTTACACAGCCAGATGGGGGCGCTGGTGGAGCGCCTAGCGGGCTTGCTCGGATCTGAGGGCGGCGCTGCTGCCACTTCCGCTACGAAAAAAAAAAGTGGGTGACCCAAACGGGTAAGCAGGGGGCGCAGGGAACCGTGGTTCCCACGCCGCATTCGGCAAACCTGACGTTTGGCGGCTGGGGGCCGCTGGTATTGCTCAGTGGTAAAGAGGATGGGACAGGGCGACGACTCTACCCCAATGGCATCTCGCTCGAAGGGGCGCCCCTGCTTGAGATTGATGTGGCGACGGCGGACAGCATTGCGCGTAGCAAGAAGGTGACAAGGCAAGGGCTTGATGAATTGAAGGGGCTCTCTACGGACAAGAAGGTGTTGGGCACCACCGCTGGTGTTGATCCGAGCGATGTCGAAACGGCGCGCTGGGCGGTGGTGATCAATGCGCTTGAAGATGCCGCGCTGCTCAAAGCGATCTGGCCGCTGGTTGAACAGCGCATGCAGCAGATGGGCCACGCCATGCCCAACGTGGACTTCCGTGCGGGCGAGACGGCGGGGGCGTGGCATCAGCGCCATACCAACAATGGCCAACTAACCTTGAAGCGTGAGCATTGGGGCAAAGCCCCACCCGTGCTGATCTATCAGCCCGGTGACAGTGCTGATGGCTGGCTTCAGCGCTACGGGCTTAACCAGACACCGGTTAGCCCCGCCCGCGGCGTCCCCTTCTACCTGCTGCTCCTAGGACGGCCCGGCCCGTTGCATGAACAAGACAAAGCCTATATTTCGCTCAATTTCCAGTATGATCTCGATTTCTTCTGGGCGGTTGGGCGGCTCTGCTTTAATGACGCGACTGGACAGCACCGCTTAGCGGACTACACGACCTACGCGGAGCGCTTGGTGGCCTTTGAGCGCTTGGGCGACGCAGCAGGGGCGGCACGCCTGCGCCCCGAAGTGGCCTACCTTGCCACCCGCCACAGAATGGATATGGCCACCGAGCAGAGTGCCGATTACCTGGTGCAGCCGTTGGTGGCGTGGAACAGTGATCCTGCGAATCTCCCTCAGCAGCGCGGTATCGGCCACCAGTTACTCATGGCTGAGGAGGCCAATCGCAGCAACTTCGAGCGTCTGTTAAGCGGCGGCGACGACGGTCGCCCCCCGGCGATCCTCTTCACCGCCTGCCATGGCTTGGGCTTGCCGCCGAGCCACAAGGATCTGGTCATGCATCAGGGCAGTCTGGTGCTAGCCGACTGGAGCGGTTTTGGCAATGTGAAGCGTGAGCACTGGTTCGCCGCCGAGGATTTGCGCAACCTAAGCGGCGGCCCCAAGCTCGAAGGCAGCTTTGTCTGCTTTTTTGCCTGCTACGGAGCTGGTTGCCCCGACCATGACGATTTTGTCTTTGAGGCGGGCAAACCCCGTCCACGCATTGCACCCTTCCCGCTCATTGCGCAGCTACCGCAGCAGATGCTGCTCAGCGGTGCGTTGGGTGTTGTGGGCCATGTCGAACGCGCCTGGACCTACTCCTTCAATACGACGAGTGGGGCCAAGGGTCAATCGCAAGGCTTCGAGGACGTGTTGGGGCGCTTATTGCATGGCAAGCCCGTGGGTGATGCCACCGACCCCTTCGACACGATTCAGGGGCAGCGGGCCATGAGCCTGACCGAGGAACTCTTTCACATGAACTTTGGTAGGCAAGTAGATCCTTTTGACTTGGCGACACTCTGGGTGGCGCGCAACGATGCGCGCAACTACATCTGCCTGGGCGATCCGGCGGCGCGTCTGCCCTACGAACGGCATCTTTTCTGAAATCATGTTTTTGTACCAAAAAACCGATCTTACTTGAAAGGCATTGACCCATGCCCAGTCCATCATTCACCGCTGTGCCTGGCTTTGCCGTCGGCCACGCCCACGATCTCGAGGCGCTTACGGGCATCACGGTGAT
>RSAS01000234.1 GCA_003934145.1 Candidatus Viridilinea halotolerans
TCCTTCCTCCTTCCTCCTTCCTCCTTCCTCCCTCACCCCTGCGGCCAACTCATAAAGCCAATGGCGCGCGCCAGTTGCTCAGGTTCGGGTTCGGGTTCGGGTTCGGGGGCGGCCAGCGGGCGCAGGCGCACCCGCTCGATGATGGCCATGAGGCGCGCCGGGGCCAGCGCTGCGATGGGGGTGTAGTTGCCCGCCGCGAGCCAAGCGAGCTCTTCAGGCGCCAGCTTGCCCGCTTGCTGCAACTGCTGCAACAGCGTCGCATCCGGTTTCGCCTTGAGCGTCATCAGTTTATGTTTGATCACCGTGCGCGGGCGTAAGCCGAGATCGATCACCCGCCGTTCGCCCGCCGCGCCCAGCCCTAAATGGTTCACCACATGGGTCGCCAACAGACACCCCGCCGGGCTGGCGTCGTGCAAGAGGAGCAGCGGCAATTGCTGCGGGTGTTGACGCAACGCCTCCAGGTGCGTTTGAGCCGCCACATCAAAGGGGCCAGCCGCAGGCAGCAGCGCCAAGCCAAAACGCCCCGGCAGATCATTGGCCAACAGGCATGCGCGTATTGCCGCATCGGGACAAACCAACGCGCCCCGGAGATCCGATGGCGCGGGAAGATCGGGACGTAGTTGGGGGCGCTTTTGGCCGCCAAGGAAGCCCGGCAGCGGCTCGTCATAGGTCTCGTGGTAGGGCTTGAGTACCTCGCGGCTGAACTGCTCTGCCGTGATCGGAAAGGGCGGGTAGCGCCGCCGATCCGCCGTAAGCACCCAAACGATCATGATCGCCCCCAGGAAGAGCATAAGCAACGGCAGCAGCAACAGCGCGTTTGCCCACAGCGTAGCAAAGAGCAGATCACCGAAGACGAAACTGCCAATCGTCAAGATAAAACCAAAAACAAAGAATTGGAAGACGCACCCGCCCGCTTTGGCCAACGCCGAAGCGGGTTGCAGCAGCTTACGCCCCGCTGCATAACGCAACTGATCGACGCTGTAGTAGTACTGCCCGCCGCTACTCAACTTCTGCGCTAGGTCGCGCAGCCGCAGATCATGCAACTTAAGCCGATTCGTGCGCGGCTCCAAGGCAAACCGGTGCTGGCAACTGTTGCAGCGCTTGCCCGAACGATCACGGTAGCGTAACTCCGTAGCACAGTGGGGACATTTCATGGGATGCTCACTTTTTGTTGCTCGTTGTTGGCGGCTTCGCCGCCAACAACGAGCAACAGGTGGGTTTGCGGGGGCCGTGCCCCCGCGCCCCCGCCGGACGCGGCGCAGTCGCCCCATGCGCATTAACTTAAGCCTCTGGCGGGCCTGTCGGCGGGGGTTCGGGGGCATCGCCCAATACGTTTCAAATAAGACCTCACAGGTCTGCTCTTCTGCACTGGAACGCCATCAGCAAAGACTTGTGAGGTCTATGCTCTCCCTTATTTGAAAGGTATTGGGGCATGGCCCCCGAAGAATATCCCCACTTCCGCCGGCAGGCGCAACTTGCTATAGAATGACTACCATACTTGAGAACTAGCGAGGCGCATCAGAAATCATGATCTATCTCTACGCCATTACCAACCAGAGCCAGTTGCCCCCAAATAGTACCACAGGACTGCTGCGGCAACCGCTCTATTTCGTGGTCTACGAAGAGCTACGGGCCGTTGTAAGCGCTATTGTGCCGCAAGAGGTGCAAACCAGTGCCGAACAGGTCTGGGCGCACGAAGCGGTGGTCGAGACGCTCATGGCCCATGGCGCGGTCTTGCCGGTGCGTTTTGGCACGATCTTGGAGCGTGAGGCGGTGGTGGAGGCTCTGCTCCGCGAGCGGGCGGCGGTTTTTCGCGCCGATTTGACGCGGCTGGCGGGTTGCGTCGAGTTGGGTTTGCGGGCGTTGTTGCTCGATCTTCCCGCGCCACCTGCGCCTGAGCCGCAAGCGAACCCCAGCAGTGGCCGCGAATACATGTTGCGCCGTTTCGCCGCCGCACAGACGCTGCAAGCGCGGCGTGTGCAGGCCATTACGGCGGCCAACGCGCTGCACGCCGCCCTTACAGATTACGCAGTCGCCAGTGTGCAGCGCGAACCGACGGGCGAACGCATGTTGCTCAGTGCCGCCTACCTCGTGCGCCACGCAGAAATTGCCCGCTTCCGCGAAGCCGTCGTCGCCCTCGATGCCGCCAACGACCACCTGCGCCTGCTCTGCACCGGGCCGTGGCCGCCGTACCATTTTGTTTCACGGGACGAGGGATGCGGGATGCGGGACGCTCTAGCGCCAATCTCGCCAACATGATAGCATGGGGTAAGGGTGCGCGAGGGAACCTGGTTCCCTCGCATCCTCACCCCGTCCGAAGGGGAATCTGTAGGGCGCAGCCCTACAGGTTTTGGTCACACCCAGATCGAAAGAGGCGTGCCTATGAATAACGAAAAGCAATGGGATTTAGCCGAAATCTTGCACGAACTAGATCGTAACTATCACCACCTAGAAACCTTTGGTGTGCGCTCGCTTGGGCTATTTGGTTCATATGCACGCGGCACCGCAAACACCAATAGTGACATGGATTTTCTTGTTGATTTGGAATTACCGAGCTTTAATCATTACATGGATCTGAAATTTTGGCTCGAAGATACATTTAGTCATGCAATTGATCTCGTCTTGATTGACACACTGAAAGCGCGTCTACAATCCGTGATTTTGAGTGAGGTTGTGTATGCCAAGAGATTATCGCCTTTACCTAGAGGACATCTTGGGGGCGATCAAGCGCATTGAACGCTACACCAAGAATCTAGATTTTACAGCCTTCAGTGCTGATGAGATGCGGATTGATGCGGTAGTGCGCAATCTTGAGATCATTGGCGAAGCAGCGAAGCATGTCCCTGCCGAGCAGCGCGCCTTGGTGCCTATGATTCAGTGGCGTAAGATAGCGGGTCTGTGTGACATTGCTGCACATCAATATTTTGGAATAAGTTTGACTATTATTTGGGATGTTGTTGCGCATCATCTGGGTGATCTGCAACATGCAGTCATGTTTCTGCTTGCAGATTCAGACAAGGTTTAGAGGAACTTCTATGCTACAAGACATTCCCGATACGCGTGCGGAGCTTGATGCGTTGCAGCGCAAGCTGTTGCACAGTTCGGGCGATCCCGAACTCTTTGCGGCTGAGTTGGAGCAGACATGCGCCGGACTGCCGCAACGCATCAACGCCGACCCTGAAGGGGTTGAGCGCGGTTTGGCCAAATTGGTGCTGACACTGATTGAGTTGATTCGCCAATTGATGGAGCGCCAGGCGTTGCACCGCATGGAGCGCGGCACCGTGAGCGATGCCGAGATTGAGCGCCTTGGCGAGACCTTTATGCGCCTAGAGCAGCGCATGGAGGAGTTGAAAGTAATCTTTGGCCTCGAAAACGAAGATTTGAACCTTGACTTGGGGCCGTTGGGCCAACTTTTGTAATAGTCATCTGTCATAATGGTAGGTAGCGGGGATTTGACCCTATGCGCATCAAGCTACGCCTTCCGACGGGGTTCGGGAGAGGCTTCGCCCCCCCCGAACCCCGTCGAAAGGGGGAAATTCTTCGGGGGCCATGCCCTCGAACCCCCGCCGGAAGGCCCGCCAGGGACTTAGCACCCGCCGCCGGAAGGCACCCAGCGACACCAGTTTCCAACCAAAGAGGTACACCCATGTCTACGACGACCGCCCCGAGTGCTGCGCCGAGCCGTGCTGAGATGCACCATGCGGCGCCGTTGACCGATCTGTTGCATTTGGAGACCTATGGTCTTATTTTGCAGATCGGTGCGTTGCCCTTCTTCGAGCAGGTGAATAAGCATGATCTGCCGCCCGATAGCTACATTGCGCTGTTGCATGGGCTTGATGTGATCCATGCGGCCTTCGATGATGCGGCGAGCCATGTGACGCTCCCGGAGGTGCGGCGGGTGCTTGCGCCCCATCTCGATAAGCGCGCCGTGTTGGCACAGGACAAGGCGGCCTTTGCGCAGCAGCAGTTTCTCAATCCGCCGGCGGCGCAACTCTGGAGCCAGATTGTGGCCGAGCAGTTGCATCTGCGCGGCCAGCGGAGCCCGCTTTCGCTGCTGGGGACGGCCTATGTCTTGGCGATTTGGAACATGGGCGGCACCGGGCTGTGTCAGGAGATCGCGCAGGCTATGCGCCTGTCCGGTCACCAGGGCATGAGTTACATGGAGAGCTTTGACGTTTGGGGCGCAGCCCACTGGCACGAGTTTGCTGGGGCGCTCAATAGCTTGCCCCTCGACAGCATCCAGCGCCAGCACGTCCTGCTCGGCGCCGACGAAGCGGTGCAGGGCATCACCCAACTGATCGATCTCGTCTATCCGTTGAGCGACAGCCCGACGACCTACATCCCGCGTGAGATTACGCTGCGCGACGGGAGTGTGACCATCCCCAACGACATGCGCGAGGTGCGGACGATGCTGCGGGCGGGTGACCGCTACTGGCGGCTCTTCCCCTATGTGGAGCTACGCTACGGGCGTAAGGGCCACGGCTTCGAGTGGGGCGACGGCGTGGTGATGGGGCGGCTGGCAGCGGTGAGCCAAGAGGCGGTGGACGAAGAGATTGACTGGACGGTGCGCATGATTGGTGCCCGCGGTATCCCGATGTGGTCGCCGGAGTGCTACATGCTGCTGCTCTACGAAGATGCCGTGCAATCCCTGCCCGAACGTGCGGCCAGCTTCCGCCCAATCTACGATGGCGCCTTGCGTTTGGCCAACCAGCGACGCACCGTACTGAGCGACGAACTCTTGCAGGAGTTTGATCAGCGCTTTGCCAACCGTGTCGGCCCGGAGTGGAACGCCCGCCTGCCACACGTTGGCGGCTTCATCGCCGCCTCCGTCGCCACCGAGCGCTTGGGCATCGCACACGCCATCGAGAACTTCGCCAAGTGGATGACCGACGCGAAGCGCTTCCCGCCCGCCTGGATCCAAGCCTTCCAGACGACGATGGAAGAGGCTAAAGCGCGGATTTGACGTTAAAAGTCACACGCGAATCGCATGGGGGCGGCGAAGCCGCCCCCATGCGATTCGCGTGTGACCAAAATTCGTGGGGCTGCGCCCCCCACCCCGCCGGGCGGCGGGAGGATGCGCGGGAACCGGGTTCCCGCGCGCACCCTTCCTACAGCGCCCCCCGCCCCGCCGGGCGGCGGGAGGATGTGCGGGAACCTAGTTCCCGCACACACCCTTTCTACAAACGAGATACCGGAAAGTGAGCATGACAAGTAAGTCCATAGTTCATATCGGAAAAGTTGTGCGAAATGCAGTGGTGTTTAATGCACAGCGTTGGCAAGGAGTGCCATTCGCCATGGATGAATTACTTCAGACGGTCGATAACCTCTTTTCGCTGCTGGAGCAGCGACAAACGAACTATGTTCTTGTTGGGGGTATTGCCCTTCTACAGTATATCCAAGGACGAAACACCGAGGATATCGACTTGATTTTAAGTGTGACGGCATTAAAAAAGTTACCTGAAATTACCATTATAAGTCAGGATATCTATTTTGCGCGAGGTGTATATCAAGGATTGCAGATAGATTTTCTCTTGGACATGGTTCGTGGCAACTTTACAGTTTGCGCCACCTAGGTAGTGCCGACTTTAG
>RSAS01000659.1 GCA_003934145.1 Candidatus Viridilinea halotolerans
TCCCCGTTTGATTCTGGTTTCGGTTCTGATTCTTTATCTGACTGACTATAGCAGGTGGGGCGCGGTAGTATCTTTGGCGTACCTACCAGCGGCTGCACGCGCCCCACCTGCCAGGTCTGGGGCGTTGCGACGAGTTGGATGTGTCCGAAAAACGCTTTACATACCAAGAGCTTTCCCCTTGCCGTACTCCACCGCATCAGAAAGCGGCGGAGCAAAAAACTGTATACCCGAAAGCTCCTCCTTCCTCGCCTCCTCGCCTCCTCGCCTCCTCGCCTCCTCGCCTCCCGCCTCCTCGCCTCCCCCAGGATCACCTTATGCCCCCCACTGCCCCCCGTGTTGCCATGCTCGCCCGTGCCGTCTTTCCGCTCCATGGCTATGGCGGGATTGAACGCCACGTCTTTCACCTCGTGACCCATCTGACGCGCTTGGGCGCACAGGTGACGCTCTTTGTGCAAAATACGAGCGCAGAGCGGCGCACCGCTACCGATGCCGCAACCCAGGCCATTACGCAGGGCATCGAGCGCGTGATCTACTTGCGCTACGACTACACGTCGCCGCTGTTGCCGCCCAATGGCATTGTCGGGCGGCAGATCAACTACCCGTGGTACACCTGGGAACTCGGGCGCACGGTGGCGACGCTGGCGCGGCGGGGCGAATTTGATGTCATTCACAGCCAAGGACTCTGTGCGACGGGCTATGGCTTTATCCGTAGCCGCGACCCGCTGCTGCGCCGCATCCCCTTCGTCGCCAACCCCCACGGCATGGAGGAGTTTCGTACCCCCGCTTGGCGCAAGTGGCTCGCCTACGCCCCCTTTCGGGCGCTCTACGCCTATGGCCACCGCGTCGCCGACCGGGCGATTGCGACCGATGCCTGTACGCAGGACGATCTGCCGCGCTATTTGGGCGTAAAACCGGAGCGGGTGGCCGTGATTCCTTCTGCAATTGATGTGGAGGAGTGTTTGAACTGCGTGCGGCCCGCGTTGCGTGTGGCCCTGCGCGAACGCTTCGCGCTCGCCGAGGCCGACCTGCTGCTCTTGAGCGTCGGGCGGCTGGAGCGCAACAAGGGCTTTCATATTTTACTGGAGGCGCTGGCGCAATTGCGCAACGAACTGCCGCCTCAGTGGCGCTGGCTACTCGTGGGCAACGGCAAAGAGCGGGCAGCGCTGGCGCAACAAGCCCAAGCCGCAGGCATCGCCCGCCACGTCATCTTCGTCGGGCGACTGGACGACGACGAACTGCACAGCCTCTACGAAGAAGTGGATCTCGTCATCCACCCGACGCTCTACGAGGGCTCGAGTCTGGTGACGCTGGAGGGCATGATCCACCGCAAGCCGATGCTCGCCTCCGCGGCGGGCGGCATCCCCGACAAGGTCTTCCCGGAGCGCAACGGCTACCTCGTGCAACCCGGCAGCGTAGACGACCTCGTGCAGAAGTTGCGCCGCGCCCTCGCCGCCCGCGAACGCTGGCCCGCCTGGGGCGCCGAAAGCGAACGCATCGTGCGCACCACCTTCGACTGGCCGCTTGTTGCGCTCCAGACGCTTGAGCTCTATAGGGTGTTATGTCAGCCAGTGACGAGTGATGAGGCTTGACATACATTCCCCCAAAGGAATACAATTCACCCTATGAAGTGGACAATCCTGCTTGACCCCGATTTCGCACAATGGCTTGAAGCGCAGGCCGTTGGCGTACAGATTGCGATTGCATCTCACACCAATCTGTTAAGCCAACGCGGGCCAGCCCTTGGGCGTCCGTATGTTGACACGCTCAAAGGGAGCGATCTCCCCCATCTCAAAGAGTTGCGCGTGCAGCACGGCGGCGCACCTTGGCGCATCCTCTTCGCCTTCGACCCAAAGCGCCAAGCCATCTTGTTGGTTGGTGGGTGCAAGCAGGGGCAATCGCGATGGTATCGTGAGATGATCCCCATTGCGGAGCAGCGTTACCAACGCCATTTGGCAACATTGGAGGAGTAACACATGGCACGCACAATGGATGATTTTATTGCGACGCTACCGAGTGAGGCGCAGGCCGCAATAGCTGAAGAGACGCAGCGCCTGGTTGCCGAAGAGATGACGCTCAGAGAGTTGCGGCGGCTACGTGCTATCTCGCAACGCATGGTTGGTGAAGTGCTGCACGTCAACCAAGCGACGGTCTCGAAGATCGAGCGACGGACGGATATGTATCTCAGCACCCTGCGCTCTTACATCGAGGCGCTCGGTGGCGAGTTGAACATTGTGGTGCAGTTCCCGGATCGCGCCCCGGTGAGCATTCGTCAGTTTGGCGATCTGGAAGCGGTAAGCATCCTTGAGCTTGAGACGTTAGAAGTGGAGTAGTGTAGCCCACAACACCCCGCCGAAGAGGGGGTCTGCGAGGGAACCTGGTTCCCTCGCGCACCCTACCTGTCACTTGTCACTTGTCACTAACATCAATCCACCGCCCGTTCGCGCACCCATTGCGCCACCAGCGGGATCTCGATCTGGTAGCCACCGTTGCTGCGCTCGACGAGGTGGTAGCGCAAGAGGCGGGCGAGCGCCTGCTGCTGGTGGTTATGTTCACTCGCATCGGCTGGCTCGGGCGGCGGCTGGCCCGCCGCGAGGGCGCGCAGGATCGCCCGTCCGGCGCGCACCTCGTCGGCGTTGGTGCCGGTGTAGTTGTTCCAGAGCTCCTGAAAGTAGATTGCGCCAGCCTGGAGCGCCTCGTCGCTCGCGGCGCTGAGCTGCGCCAAGGGGAAGGTCTGCCACTTCGCGCGGTTGGCCAAGTTGACCATCGCGGCGCCCATGGCTTGCAGCAGGTAGGGTTGGCAGCGCGTGAGGCACAGAATTTCCTCGACGACGCTCGCTTCGTAGCGTAGGTTGAACTGCGGATCGGGGTTTTCGAGCAGGTCACGCGCCGCTTGGGGCGTGAGGTAGAGCATCTCGAGCGGCTGCACATTGATGAAGTAGTTGGTCCAGTTGGGGCCAAGCTCGGCGAGGGTGTTGAGGCCGCCAAAGATGAGCGCCAAGCGGCTGCGATGCTGGATCATGTAGCGCAAGTGGTCGAGGACGCGCAGCGAGAGGCTGCCGGTTTCGAGCGCCTGGCCAATCAGTTCAAACTCGTCGAGCGCCAAGAGCAGCGAACGCTCGCCCAGTTGCTGCTCAAGCTGATCGAGGTAGTCATCGAGCGCCCCAAAGGGCTCTTCGCGGAAGTCGCGGCGCTCTGGCGCAGCCAAAGCGAGGCCAGCGGCCTGACTGTCGCGGTAGAGGGCGCGCGCCAAGCCAAAGCAGAAGCCGCGATCACTCTCGCGGAAGGCGCTATTCTGGGCGCTCTCAAAGGCATAGACCACATCAATCGGCAGCAGGCGCGGCAGTTGCCGCAGGAAGCTACTCTTGCCAAAACGCCGCGGCCCGTGGACAACCACCGTCGGACGGCCCCGGTCGAGCAGCAGGCGCATAATCTCGTTCGATTCCTGTTCGCGCCCCTTGAAGAGCGCGGCACGCTCAGGCCCAACCGGATTGCCAACCTGGAAAGCGGCAACAATCTCGCCCTGGGCACGCGCCTCCACCGCCTGCTGCTCCGCCGCAAGCAGGCTGCGCCAACGCTCGATCACCGCATGCCAACGGCTGCGGCTCGTGGGCTCTTCGAGGGTGTTGATCTCACTCTTCAGCAGGTCAAGACGCAACAGCAATTTCTCTAGCGAACGCACCTGCAGCATAAGGCTACTCTGCTGCTGGGCGGCATCCAGCGCACGAGCAATTGCTTGGAGTTCGGGCAGAATCAGCGCGATCTCGCCAGCCACATCAAGCGCGAGGTTGCGCCGCGCTTCACCCTCCGCCGCCTGCTCACGATAGAGACTCGGCACCAAGATCGGCAGACGCGGATGCGTTGGGCTGGCACAGAGCTTGAGCGCCGCGAGATCGGCCACCCGCGCACACTCGGTAGCAACCATGGCGGGCAACGCCCGTTCAATCGTGCGTCGGAAGCCGGGGTAGGACGACGCGCGAATCCGTTCCAGAGCTTCCATGCCCAGCGCTGGATCAGCCGCAAAGGCGGCATCAAGCAGCCGCGCATGGCGCGGCAGCGGCAGCCAGAGCAGCTCGCTGCTGTAGGGTGGCAAGCGGCGCAGTGTGGCAGCGGGGGTGGTGAGCCAGTGGGGTAAAAGGCTGCGCCGCTTGGCTTCGACAGGTTCAGCCAGCGGCGCGGTGATTTCGACAGGTTCAGCCAGCGGCGCGGTGGCTTCGGCAAGCTCAGCCAGCGGCGCGGTGGCTGAGCCTGTCGAAGCCGCCGCGCCACTCAACAACGCCTGCCCAAAGTAGAAGGGCAGCAGGCGGTAGTAACCAAGCAGCACCGCCAGCACCACCCACGCGGCGGCGAGGCCGTGCGTATCGAAGCCAAGGGCGAAGAAGACCGCACCTAGCCCAACCCCAACCCAACGCCAGCGCCAAGCGGCGAGGGCCGTGCCGAGCAACCAGGCAGCGAGGGCGAGCCAAGGGAGGGGGAGGGTGGCTAGGGCGGCCACGCTGCCCGCTACGCCGACCGCCACGCCGACTGCTACGCCGAGCGACACGCCGCCCGCCATGCCGACTGCCACGCTGAGCGACACGCCGAACGCCACGATGAATGCCACGCCAAATGCCACGCCGAACGCCACGATGACCGCCACACCGACTGCTACGCCGAACGCCACGCCGACTGCTACGCTGAACGCCACGCCGACTGTCACGCTGAACGCCATGCCGCCCGCCACACCAAACACCATGCCGAACGCCACGGCACTCACTACACCGAACGCATGCTTAGAATCATCTTGATGAGATTCATCTCGATACGCCACGGCACTCACTACACCGAACGCATGCTTAGGATCATCTCGATAAAGCCAGAAACTGAAAATATTGGCGAATAGCGCCAACAAGCCAAGGACAACCCATCTGATATTTGTTGCTAACCATGCGCCCAGTGCTATGCTACAAGCCAGCCCCATTCCCAGTATTAATCGTCCAAGCCAGAGCCGCTTCCGTTGCCAGAACCAATAGCCAAGCAGGCTCGTCACCACAAGCCCCAGAGTGTAGATGCCGATACCCAGCGCGAGTTGGGGCCAGGGTGGTAGGATTTCACCAGCCACCACAATGGCTTGGCGCAATGGCGCTGGGTTAATACTGTAGACAAGCAGAAAGAGCCACGGCGTGGTTAGACTGACAGCCAAAGGAAAGATGCTTAACCCATACAAGCAGAGCAGCGCCGTCAGCACGATCAGCCAATCGAGCGGCTGGCCCTGCCAGGCAACCATAGCAATCAGCGGGATAAGTAGCAGCAGGACGAGCAGGGCAAAGCGGGTGGCGAAGGCTGGTTTGCCAAAGACGCTATCCAAACGACTCAACCAACCATCGCTTTGCTTACCCACCCGATCAACCCACGCCTGCAAGCGACTCGGCTGGAAGTAGGCCCAGTACCAGATCTGCCAGGTCTCGCGGAGGAATTGGCGCATCAGAGCTCTTTCGGGTAGGGTGTTTCACCGCAGAGTACACAGAGGAGCGCAGAGGGTGTTATGTCCAGGGTTTTTCACCGCATAGGGGTGCAGAGGATGCGAGCCAGCAACGGG
>RSAS01000367.1 GCA_003934145.1 Candidatus Viridilinea halotolerans
CGGGATACCGTCATGAAAGACCTGTGAGGTCTACGCTCGTCCTTATTTGAAAGGTGTTGACCCATGGGCGTCAAGTTTAGGGCTGCCGCCCTGCAACCACCCCCGCCGCTAGAGGGTGCGCACCCTCATTCATGATTTCTAATCACCTATGCAAAACAAGCTCTATCTCGATCAGCGCAGCAACGCCTTCATCATCCTGAACTTGCTCATGCTCTGGGGTTGGTGGATGCTCTACCAGTTGTACGCGCTGCCGGTGCATTATGCCAAGCCCTACTTTGCGCTCGACAAGATCCCCCTCTACCTTGAGTGGTCACACCTCTGGTTTACCACATGGCTCTTTGTGCTGCTCTGCATCTGCTACCTCTGCACATGTCTGCTTTTACCCCACCTACAGGTGGCGCAGGTGAGTGTGCGTTGGACGCTGATCCTAAGCATCCTCGGGGCGGGGATATTGAACGTCATGATCTATCCGGTGGGGGCGGTTGATCTCTTCTACTATTTAACGCAGATCAAACTCTTTGCTTACTATGGAGAGAACCCCTATCTGACCACCTTCTGGCCGACCTACGCGCACGATGAACTCACGCCGCTAAGCAGTTTCCTAAGTTGGCCGCTCGTCTATGGGCCGGCGTGGTTGGGCCTAGCCTCGCTGCCGATCAAGTTCGTGGGCTTTGACGATCTGCTGACGATGCTGCTCGCCTACAAGCTTTTCAGCCTCTACTGTCTCCTTGGTTGCGCCTGGCTTATCTTTAAGCTCTTGGGGGGCGGAGCGCCGGGTTGGTACGGTGCCTACGTCTTTGCGGCCAACCCGCTGGTGCTCTTTGAGGCAGTGGCGAATGCTCACAACGACATTCTGCTCACCCTGATCCTGCTTGTTGCCCTGCTCGGCCTGCGTCACCGCCACATCCTTGCCCTGCCCGCGTTCGCGCTCGCGGCGCTCGTCAAGGTCTTTATCCTGCCGCTTGCGCTAGGCTTCGCCGTCGCACTATGGCGCACGCGCTGGCCCTTCAGACGCATTGTCGGCGGGAGCTTATGCAGCCTGCTCATCGTCTTCCTGCTTGTCGCCCCCTTCTGGGGCGACGGAAGCATCATCGAACGCATGCAGGCGGCGGTCGAGCAGCAGCAGACCCTGCGTACCGCCGCGCCTATTTCGCTGGCCAATGAGTATGCGCAAACATCAGGAGCTAGTGCGCAGCAACTTGAGCAACTGCGCATCGTCTTTACGGCAAGCTACGGCTGCCTTGTTCTGCTTGCGCTCTTCTTCGTGCGCCCGCTAGAACACGCCATGGCCAGCATCATGCTGCTCCTCTTTCTGCTGGTCAGTTCACTCTTCCCCTGGTATCTCATCCCAGTCTTTGCCCTCCTCGCCCTGCATCCCCGTCGTCTGGAGTTGGGCTACATGGTGGTAGCCAGCCTCACCGGACTGCTCTACTACCCGTTGGGAGTGGTAGCATGGCAAACTGAAGGGCTTACTCTTTTTCAAATTCAGTTGGTTGGTGCGACCCTACTCGCCTTGCCGATCGTGGTTTTTCTAGTGGCGCTTCTATTTCAGAGGAGGGTTGAACTTGACCAATAATGTTACGAACCCAAGTAGCAGCGTAATTGTTGCCGTTGACGAACCCGAAACGGTCGAAGAGATGGTGCGCATGGCGGCGTTACTTTCGGAGGGCAAACATGCCCGCATCATCGCCCTCACCGTCTCGTTGGGCAGTGCCGAAAACGAAGAGGATGCCATCGGCGCGATTGAGCAGATTGTGGAACGCCTGGCCAAGCAAGGGGTAGCCGTTAAGTCCTTGGTGGTGAGTGCAACCAGCGTGGCGCGCGGCATTCTTGACGTAGCGCGCGAATATGGGGCCGATATGATCCTCCTGGGCCTGAGTCGTGACCCGGCGCAGCGCTCAGGAGTTGGTTCAATTGCCGAGAATGTTGCGGCCATCTCACCCTGCCCGGTGGTGATCTACCGTCCGGCGCAAGCGGACATTCGCCAGGTGCTGATTGCCTGCGCCGTCACCGACCTCTCGGAGGCGGCGCTGCGCTTGGGCGCACGTTTAGCCGAACATAGCGAACTTCCCCTCAGCCTTGTCACCGTCGGTAGCGCCCAGTCGGGCGGGGCGACGCGGCGCTATTTGCGTCGCCGTCTGAGCGAGGCCGGCCTTGATCCTGAAATGGCCCGTGAGCATCTGGACGATAGCGATCCGGCGCGGGCTATTTTTAAGCGCGCCGACGCCCAGACACTGCTCGTCACCGGCTACGACTACGCCGCACCCGATGAGCAGGATTGGTTCTATACCCGCGTGGCCACCGCGCTGCTGCGCGGCGCAGACGGCGCGGTGGCCTTGGTGATCCGCGACCGTGGCGACCCCAAAGCTACCAAGCAGAACAATTCCTTCACGCGGGTAGCGCGCTGGCTACACCCCGTCATTACGCCCGTGGAGCAGCGTGAACTACTAGGGCGTGCCGCGCAGATGAGCCGCACTAGCCTCGACTACAACGTGCTTGTCCTTATTGCCGCCATTCTATCCACCTTAGGTCTCCTCTCCAACAGCAACGCGGTCATCATTGGAGCCATGCTGGTTGCGCCTCTTATGTCGCCCCTGATCGCCTTTGCTGTCGCGATCGTGGCTGGACGGCTTGAGGTTGTCCGTAGTGCCGTCATCACCCTTGGTGAGGGCTTCCTCTTCGCTTTTGGCGTAGCTTGGCTGATTGGCATGCTCAGCCCGGGGCTGATCATTACGTTCGAGATGGCGGCGCGGGGTAATCCAACCCTACTCGATCTGGGGGTTGCCCTCGCTGCTGGCGTGATCGCGGCCTACGCCCAAGCGCGTAAAGACATCCCCGCTGCGCTGGCGGGAGTGGCCATTGCCGCCGCACTTATGCCCCCGATCTGCACCGTAGGCCTGGGGGTTGCCATCGGCGACATGCCACTCTACCAAGGTGCATTGCTGCTTTTTGTTACGAACATCTGCGCGATTATGTTTGCCGCCGGGGCAACCTTTCTCTACCTGGGGGTACGCCCACGGGCCAAGAATGAACCCCGTGTCCAACGTATTGGTTCCATTACTGGAGTAGCTCTCTTTGGTTTGATCCTCGCGATCATCATCAGCATCGCAGTCAATCCCTTTTCGCATGCGCGTATCGAGCGGGATCTGCGTGCAGCCCTTCCCGACGCCGAGTTGATCAATGTAGAGTTGCGGCGCAGCGATCCGTTGCTCGTTATCGCCACGGTACGCCGCGAAGTGGGGCAACCCTTGGCCCCCCGCGACATCGCTACTGCGCGTAGCGAACTCGAAATCAGCCTAAATCGCCCCGTCGAGCTAGAGGTGGTCGTGCAACAGGTGGTGCGCAGTGGGCGCTAGGGGGTGAGATGCGCCGGCTGGCGCTCACTTCATCACCCAATTTTAACGCAGCGCGTTACCTTGACAGCACGGATCATTCCTTGGTATACTTTTTATAACGCACTGTGTAATGAAATGGATGTGACCAAAATGTGTAGGTAGGGGGTGCGGGGGAACCAGGTTCCCCCGCATTTCCCCCTGTCCGGCGGGGTTGTAGGGCACCGCCCTACAGATTCCAGTCACACCCTAATGAAATGTTGCCCCATTATGAGGAGGCGCTTGATGGGCCGTCGTGGTTTTGTTGCACTCATGGCTGCTGTGGGTTTGGCTGGGGCTGGCCTCTTTGCGGCCCGTTCCCGCCTCTTGGCACGCGCTTTGGGCTTGCGCCCGCCCCAGTATGCCGTGCAAATGACGCCCCACTTGCCTGTCGTGATGCCGGATGGGGTGACGCTCTATGCCGACCATTTTGCGCCGGTGGCGACGGGCCATTTTCCGACGATTCTCATCCGTTCGCCCTATGGTCGCCCTTCTGAGTTGCGTTTGCTCGGCCCGCTGCCTGGGTTGGCGGCACAGCTCTTTGCTGAACGGGGCTACCACGTCATCTTTCAGGGTACGCGCGGGCGCTTTCGCTCGGAAGGTGGGTTTGATCCCTTCCTGCACGAGGCCGCCGATGGCCACGCGACGCTTGCTTGGATCGCGCAGCAGCCATGGTTCGATGGCAATCTGGGCATGTGGGGCGCCAGCTACGTTGGCTATACCCAATGGGCCGTCGCCGCCGCTGCCCCGCCCTTCCTCAAGGCAATTGTGCCGGTGATTACTACGACCCGTTTTGGCCAAGCCTTCAACCCTGGGGGCAGTTTCGCCTATGAGACCGCGCTGCGCTGGGTGCATATCTTGCAGAGTATGCATAATCCCGGCGGCGATGTTGATCTGCGCCTGCTGCGGCGTATGTTTGCGCCCGGTGCCGAGCGTCTGCTACGCACGACGATGGCCGCCAGTCCGTTTGCCGACGCCGATCAGCAGGTCACTGGCGCACAAGTGCCCTTCTACCAAGAGTGGCTGCGTGCGCCCGACCGCGACGGCCCCTATTGGCGCCAGGTGGATCGCCACCGCCAAGTGGGCCATACCACCCCGGCGGTGCATCTGGTGGCCGGTTGGTATGACATTTTTCTCAGTGAACAGTTGGACGACTATACCGATCTCTTGGCGGCGGGGCAGACGCCATGTCTGACCGTTTTGCCCTACCACCACACCTCAGGACGGATGCAACTCGCGGCGATACGCGAGGGGCTTTGGTGGTTCGATGCGCACCTCAAGGGGCAGCGCGAGCTGCTTCAGCGGCGGGCGGTACACTTGGCGCTGATGGGTAGCCACGAGGCGCACGCAATGGACTTTTGGCCCCCACCGGCGCTGCCCCAGCGCCTCTTCCTCCACGCCGGTGGGGGGCTGAGCGAAGCGCAACCGGCCTACACCCAGCCCTCGTCTTACCGTCTCGATCCCGGCGCCCCGACGCCCTCACTGGGCGGGCCGGTGCTCAGTGCCCAAGCAGGCCCGCGTGACCAACGGCCCATCGAGCGGCGTCCCGATCTGCTCACCTTTACAACCGAACCCTTGGAACACGATCTGGATGTGATTGGGTATGTGCGTTTGGAACTCTTTGCGCGCGCCAATTTGGCGCACTACGACCTGATCGGACGGCTCTGCCTCGTTGAAGCGCGCGGGCGCAGCATCAATGTGTGCGAGGGGATTTTGCGGATTGAGCCGACAACGGGCGAAACGCAGCCCGATGGCAGCCAACGTTTTGAACTGAGCCTCAATCCTACCGCCCAACGCTTCCGTGCGGGCCAACGCGTGCGTTTGCACATCTGTAGTGCAGCACACCCGCGCTGGGGTGTCAACAGTGGCGATGGCCGCCACCTCCACGAAGGCGCACCCGTTGGCCTACGGCTTGAACAACAGATCTTCCACGATCCCACCCACCCCTCAGCCCTCATTTTGCCCGTCGTCTCTGCGGCGACGCGGCGGGCAATGGCCGGGGAACGATAGGAGTATACCCCGCTGGAAGCCCTTCCAGCAGGGGTTTGGGGCGCAGCCCCATACGCATGAACGTAAGCCCTTAGTGGGCCTGCCGGCGGGGGTTCGGGGGCTTGGCCCCCGAAAAATTTCCCCTTCTGACGGGGTTTTAGGGGCCGCAGGCCCCTAAAGTTCATGCGCATGGGC
>RSAS01000830.1:0-2524 GCA_003934145.1 Candidatus Viridilinea halotolerans
GGCCCCCGAAAAACCCACCAAGCGGGCGGGGTGGGCGGGGGAACTTGTTCCCCGCGCACCCCCCGCCTGCTTATGGTATAATGGAACGCTAGTGGGCCAGCAATGGCCCCGCTTGTCATGTTCTCTGTCCCTGTACCTTAGAGGAACCACACACCTATGGTTAAGATTCGTCTTCGCCGCACCGGCAAGACTAAGCAGCCCAGCTATCGCCTTGTCGTTGCCGATTCGCGTTCGCCCCGCGATGGCAAGTTCATCGAGATTATTGGCCACTACAACCCCATCCGCCAGCCCAAAGTGCTGGAAGTCAAGGCCGACCGGGCGCGCTACTGGCTCGGTGTTGGTGCTCAACCCACCGATACCGCCACCGCTCTGCTCAAAAAGGTCAATGTCCTTGATGGCGAAGGAAAACTCATTCCTGCTGAGGAAGCCGCTCTGAGCGTCGAAGATTAGGACGCCTATGAAAGCGCTGCTTGAGTATATCGCCCTTAATTTGGTCGATAAACACGATGAAGTTCAGATCAAAGAGCGTATCGGACGCTTCACGGTGACCTACGAACTCTCCGTCGCTGGCGACGAGACGGGCAAGGTCATTGGGCGCAACGGGCGCGTCGCCAAGGCCATTCGCGATCTCATGGGTGTCGCTGCGGCACGCCAAAATAAGCGCGTCCACGTTGATATTGAATAGCTTCTTTCACGGTAGTTGGGCAGCGAAGCTGCCCAACTACCGTGATGCATTAGCCTCCGACGGGGGTTTGGGGCTACGCCCCAAGCCCCGTTTTTTGTTCCGTTTTGGCGGCGAAGCCTTCCCCACCCCCGCCGCCGCAAGGGTTCATACACACCATGGATGATCTGTTACTCATTGGCTTTGTCACCGCACCCTTCGGCGTCCACGGGGAATTAAAGGTCAAAGGCTTCACCGACCGCCCCGACTATGTTGCACGCTATGTACGCACGCTCTACCTGCAACTCGAGGGCCAGACGCAAACGTACCAGCTTAAACGGCTCCAAGAGCACAAGCCTGGCATCCTGATCATGACGCTGGATGCGATCAACGACCGTGACGCCGCCGATGCGCTACGCGGGGCCGCGATCTACATTCGTGAAGAGGATGCGGCCCCGCTCGCTGCCGATGAGTATTTCATCCATCAACTGATTGGCCTACAGGCGATCACGACGGATGGCGAAGCCATTGGCACTGTGCGCGACGTGCTGACCACGGGGGCAGGTGAGGTACTCATTATTGCCCGCGACGGTCAAGCTGATGCACTTGTGCCCATGGTGCGCGACTTCATCGCCCAGCTTGATCTGGCTGCGGGCCAGGTGACGATTAAGCCGATTGAGGGTCTGTTGTAGGGGGCGGCGCCCCAAGTCCTCTTTTTCTTTCAATTTGGCGGCGAAGCCGCCAAATTGAAAGAAAAAGAGGTTTTTGGGGGAGGCAAAGCCTCCCCCAAGCCCCCGCCAGGGGTTAGCCATGCGGCCCCACCCAGCGTGGGTAGCTGCCAAAGACTTTGAAGAGTCCCGCTTGCGCCGCGATGCGTTCGAGGGCGCGGGTGACGTGCGCTTCGCTGCGGTGGCCGTTGATGTCTACCAAGAAGATGTATTTGCCCAGCGATTCCTTGGCGGGCCGCGATTCGAGCTTGGTCATGTTGATGCCCTCGGCGGCTAGTTCACGCAGCGCTTCAACCAAAGTGCCCGCGCGGTCTTCGCGGAAGGCAAAACAGAAACTGGTCTTGTCGTCGCCACTCGGCGGGGCGTCGTTGGGGGCCAGCGCGATGAAGCGCGTCACATTGCCCAGGTTATCGGCGATGTCGCGGGCGAGAATATTGGCCCCGGTGATCTCTGCGGCGCGCAAGGTGCTAATCGCCGCCGCCTTGCGTGTATCGGCCAGCGCCTCGGCGGGCGCGGCGCTGTTGGAGAGCGAAGCTACTGTCGCTACGCCCGGTAAACAGCGTTCGATAAAGCGCCGACACTGCCCCAGGCTCTGCGGGTGGGCGTAGAGTACCTCAATTTCGCTTAGGCTCAGTTCGGGCCGCGCTACCAAATATTGGCGAATGGGGATCACAATTTCGCCCACGATCTGCAGGCTCGTCTCGTGGATGAGCAGATCAAGCGTGTAGTTGACGCTACCTTCGAGCAGATTCTCGATTGGCAAGACACCAACGTTGGCTGCCGCCGTTTCGATGGCGGTTACGACCGCCGGAATGCTGGCCAGCGGCAACAAGTTAGCTGCCGCAAAACTTGTGGCATAGGCGGCAGCCGCCTCTTCGGAGAAGGTGCCGGGCGGGCCGAGGTAGGCAATGGTTTGCATAATTTTATGATACCGCGTGGGGCGAGCTATGCTCGTCCCACGCGGTATGGATCAGATTTTTCGGGGGCCATGCCCCCGTGCCCCCGCCGGACGGGGTGAGATTGCGGGGGCCATGCCCCCGTGCCCCCGCCGGACGGGGTGAGATTGCGGGGGCCGTGCCTCCGTGCCCCCGCCGGACGGGGTGAGATTGCGGGGGCCGTGCCCCCGTGCCCCCGC
>RSAS01000830.1:2624-5554 GCA_003934145.1 Candidatus Viridilinea halotolerans
GCCGTGCCCCCGTGCCCCCGCCGGACGGGGTGAGATTGCGGGGGCCGTGCCCCCGCCGATGCGTCAAAAAACGGATCAGTCAGTAGTATACCCGGCAGCGTAGGCCACCGCCTCGGCCTTGATGCGCTCTTGGCGGGCGGCGAGCATCTTGTTCAGCGCGGCGATGTAGGCGTAGGCGGCGGCGATGATGGTGTCGGTGTGGACGCCGTAGCCGCTGAAGATCTGTTGCACGACGCGCTTTCCGCGCAGCACGGTGTCGGTGCTGCTGCTGGAGGTGAGTTCTTCCAGGCCCTCGGTCTCGCCGGCGACGCCCTGCTCGCGGATGCGTACCGTCACTTCGGCCACCGCATCCAGCCCTTCGGTGATGGCGTTGATCGAGAATTCGATGAGCTCACTGGGGCGCTGAATGATGCGATTGATCGCCGCGTAGATCGCATCTACTGGGCCAGCCCCTTGGTTGCTATCCACATGAATTTGGCCATCGGGGCCGATCAACCGTACCGTGGCGGTGGGGATGATGCCACTGCCCGAGGTATATTGCACATGGTCGATCTTAAAGATCTCCGGCGTATGTTGCAACTCGCCGGTAACGAGAGCAAGAATGTCGCGGTCATCCACGCGCTTCTTGCGGTCGCAGAGCTCTTTGAAGCGCTCGAAGAGGTGCTGGAACTCCTCTTCGTTATCGAGCTCGACACCGAGCGCGTTGAGTTTGCTGCGCAACGCATGGCGCCCCGAGTGTTTGCCCAGCACCAACTCATTGCCATCGAGTCCCACCGTCTCGGCGCTCATGATCTCGTAGGTCTGCCGATGCTTCAAGACGCCATCTTGGTGAATGCCCGATTCGTGGGCGAAGGCGTTCGCGCCAACGATGGCCTTGTTGGGCGGCACAGGTACGCCGATGAAACTGGAGACAAGGCGCGAAGTGCGGGCGATCTCTTGGGTATTGATCTGCGTGCGCACGCCATAGAACTGGCCGCGCGTATGGATGGCCATAACAACCTCTTCGAGCGACGCATTGCCCGCCCGCTCGCCAATGCCGTTGATCGTACACTCCACCTGACGCGCCCCGGCGCGCACCCCGGCGAGTGAATTGGCCACCGCGACGCCAAGATCATCGTGGCAATGGGTCGAGATGATGCACTCCTTGATCCCCGGCACATTATTGTAGAGATCGGCGATCATCGCGCCATACTCTTCGGGCGTCAGGTAGCCTACAGTATCGGGAATATTGAGCGTCGTCGCCCCGGCAGCCACCGCCACCGCCACCGCTTCGCGCAGAAAGGCGGGATCGCTGCGTCCGGCATCCATCGGCGAGAATTCAATATCGTCGCAGAGCGAGCGGGCAAAGCCCACCATCTCGCGGATAATCACCAAGCACTGTTCGCGCGTCTTGCGGAACTGATGCTCCAGATGGATATCCGAAGTTGACATGAAGGTGTGGATGCGCTTCTTCGCCGCTGGCTGAATGGCCGTCCACGCCTTTTCAATATCGTCACGATTAGCGCGGGCCAAGCCGGCAATCACCGGGCCAGCGGGGCTACCCACTTCGCGGGCAATCTCGTGAACTGCCGCCCAATCGCCGGGCGAAGCGGCGGGAAAGCCGGCCTCGATAATATCCACATTGAGGCGCGCCAACTGGCGCGCAACCTCCAGCTTCTCCTCCAGCGTCATCGTACAACCGGGCGCCTGCTCGCCGTCGCGCAGCGTGGTATCGAAGATGCGTACTTGACCTACGTGGTGATCCATTGTGGTGTTTTACTCCTTCTGGGGGGAGGGTTTTGAAGGGAGGGCCATGCCCTCCCTTCAAAACCCTCCCCTCTACGCACCCCCCGAACCGGGGGTTACCTCGCGCGGATTCACAAAGGGCATCATGCGGCGCAACTCGCGCCCGACCTGCTCGATCTTGTGGTCAACATCGGCAGCGCGGCTGGCGTTGAAGCGCGGACGCCCGTTAGCATTCTCGTCAATCCAATCCTCGGCGAAAGCCCCCGTCTGGATGTCGGCGAGGATCTGCTTCATCGCCTTGCGCGTCTCGTCGGTGACGAGCTTCGGCCCGGCGGTGTAGTCGCCCCACTCGGCGGTGTCCGAAACCGAGTAGCGCATGTAGTTCAAGCCACCCTGGTAGAAGAGATCGACGATCAGCTTGAGTTCGTGCATACACTCGAAGTAGGCCACTTCGGGCTGGTAGCCCGCCTCAACCAGCGTCTCGAAGGCCCCCTTGACCAAACTGCTCACGCCGCCACAGAGTACCACCTGCTCGCCAAAGAGGTCGGTTTCGGTCTCTTCGGCAAAGGTGGTCATCAGCACACCAGCGCGCGTGCAGCCGATGCCTTTGGCATAGGCGAGCGCGTCGGCGACCGCGCCGCCGCTGGCATCCTGCTGCACGGCGACAAGGCCGGGCACGCCGCCACCCTGGCTATAGACTTCGCGCACGCGATGGCCGGGGGCCTTGGGCGCAACCATGCTCACATCAATGGCAGGCGAAGGAATGATCTGGCCGTAGCGAATGTTGAAGCCGTGGGCAAACATTAGCGTCTTGCCTGCTTCCATGTGGGGCGCAATATGGTCGCGGTAGATCTCACCCTGGCCGATGTCAGGCGTCAGGATCATAATCATGTGCGCCGCCTTCGCGGCATCAGCGACGGTCATGGGCGTCAAACCAACCGCCTCGACCTTGGCCCAACTCTTAGAGCCTGCATAGAGACCCACCACCACATCAAGGCCACTATCGGTGAGATTGCGCGCATGGGCGTGGCCCTGGCTACCAAAGCCAATAATCGCGATCTTCTTGCCCTTAAGCCGTTCAAGGTCCGCCTGCTTGTCGTAGAAAAGCTCCGCCATTGGTGATCTTGTCCTCTCTTAATCAATTACGTTTGCTGGGGCGTTGCCCCGGTATCTGTGGGAAGGGGAGGTTTTTGGGGGCCAAGCCC
>RSAS01000572.1 GCA_003934145.1 Candidatus Viridilinea halotolerans
GGGCAGCACGCAGGCCATCAACAAAAGGAGGATAAATAACTCCACGCTCCGTAATGATCGCCGTAATCAAACGGTTGGGTGTCACATCAAAAGCTGGATGGGCGGCCTGCACGCCCGCCGGTGCAAGCAACTGCCCGCCCAGGTGGGTCACCTCTTCAGATGAGCGTTGCTCAATCGGGATCAGGTCGCCGGTGGCCATAGCGAGATCGACGGTCGAGGAGGGAGCGGCCACATAGAAAGGAATGTTATGAAAATTGGCCAGCACCGCAAGGCTATAGGTGCCGATTTTATTCGCCACATCACCATTGGCCACAATGCGATCGGCACCGACAATAATGCAATCCACTTCGCCACGCTGCATCATATAACCGGCCATATTATCGGTAATGAGCGTCAGCGGAATACCGGCCTCGCGCAATTCCCAGGCGGTGAGGCGGGCACCCTGCAAGAAGGGGCGCGTCTCGTCCACCCAAACATGCAGTGAGCGCCCTTGGTGCGCAGCGGTACGCAGCGGGGCAAGGGCGGTGCCATAGCCCGCCGTAGCCAAGCCGCCCGCGTTGCAATGGGTCAGCACATGGCCGCGCTCAGGAATCAGGGGTGCGCCATAATCGCCAATGGCGTGACACATCGCCAAATCTTCATTGAGGATCGCGTGGGCCTCGTCAAGCATTCCCGTGCGCAACGCCTCCAGGCCAGCCGGGGCCAGATCGCGGGCGCGGGTGAGCATACGCGTTGTAGCCCAGGCCAAGTTGACCGCCGTAGGGCGTTGGGCATCAAGCGTAATTTTTGCCGCCTCAAGCTCGTTCAGCAGCGCATGCGCATCAACCGCGCTGCTCTGTGTGGCCACCAACGCCACCCCATAGGCAGCAGTGCAACCAATCGCGGGAGCGCCGCGCACCACCATCGTCTTAATCGCCGCCGCCACCGCCGCCAACTCGGTGCAACGCACCGTCACCTCTACGTGGGGCAGGCGCAACTGGTCAATCAAACAGACCGCACCCGCCTCCCACCAGACTGTCCGTAATTCCTGGCTCATGCGCACTTTTTACTCTTGAGGGACGCAACAGGGCACCCCAGCCAATCGTCGCCACAATCGGCGCGATTATAGCATGCCTAGGGATGTGGGGCAACCTTCATGACACAACGAGTGTAATTTGCAAAAATTTGTTCGTCGTTGTACAATTGGTACTCATCAGAAGTTTCGCCAAGGAAACCCCTTATGAGTACCGAAATTACTGTTACCGAGGCTGTACAGATCTTGAGAGTGAGCGAGCAACGTGTACGAACGCTCTGCCGTGAGAAGATACTTGTGGCACGCAAAGTCGGGGCAACATGGCTGCTTGATCAGCAGAGCGTACTCCAGTATGGCTTGAGAACAGGACACAAAATTGCTGAAGATCACCCCACATATACGCTACAAAAAGGCAAACCAAGTGTTCTAAGCTTCTTTTCGGGTGCGCTAGGGATGGATCTTGGCTTAGAGCGTGCAGGATTTGAAGTACGACTTGCTTGCGAAGTTGACCCATACTGTCGTCAAACCATTACGCTCAACAGACCAAATATGGCATTGATTGGTGACATTACAGCCTATTCACCCGACGAAGTCCTTCAATTTGCGGGCATCTCGCGCACCGATGACATCGATCTCATTGTTGGTGGGCCGCCTTGTCAGGCATTTAGCACTGCTGGTAAACGCAATGGCTTCAACGACCAGCGCGGAAATGTCTTTCTTACCTATCTTGATCTCGTGCTCAACCTCAAGCCAAAATTCTTTATCATCGAGAATGTACGAGGATTGTTGTCTTGTCCCATGAAACATCGCCCACACACTCTGCGTGGCCCAGAATACCCTGATTTAACCTTAGATGAACTACCTGGAGGAGCACTCTACTTCATCTTAGACACAATCAGTAAAGCAGGATACGCTTACTCTTTTAATCTCTATAATGCTGCAAACTTTGGTACCCCCCAAGTCCGAGAGCGCGTAGTGATCATCTGTAGCAGAGACGGAAGGCGTCCTCCCTATCTTCAACCAACACATGCCCAAGATGGCGCACATGGGTTACCCGCATGGCGCACGTTTCGTGACGCAACACAAGGTATTGCCAGCCACCACCACATCAATTTCCCTGAGAAGCGCCTCGTATTCTACAGAATGTTGAAAGAGGGGCAGAACTGGCGTGCATTGCCTGAAGCGTTGCAACAAGCTGCGCTTGGCAATGCCTACTTTGCTGGTGGAGGAAAGACTGGCTTTTTGCGTCGCCTTGCTTGGGATCGGCCTGCCCCCACTCTCGTCACCCATCCGGCGATGCCCGCAACCGATCTGGCCCATCCTGAAGAGAATCGCCCCCTATCGATTGAAGAATACAAACGCCTCCAAGAATTTCCTGATACGTGGCATGTAGCTGGCCCACTCGTTGAACAATACCGTCAGATAGGCAACGCTGTACCAACAAGTCTTGGCTATGCGATTGGTGCTCTCATCCTACGTCTGCTTAATCATGAGCCCATAGCAGAAGGTAGCACCCGACGCTATTCACGCTATCGCCATACGAGTGATCACGAGTGGCTGGCAAACTTTGAGCGTGTGGTGGTACAACGTGCAGTAGCGCAAGAAAGCCTCTTCTAAGCAACCACTGGCTATCATCTTCCTTGTAATCGCTGCTGCTCGCGTTGCAAATAGGTACGAATGAACTGCATAAAGCCTTGCTTGCTGAGGTTATAGCCCCTCATGAGATCGGGTAACCCATCCCAGTTCGTTGCACCGGTTCTTGAGAATGATCTAAACCATTTCTGTATCGTCGTTCCAATGCGAATTGCACTGCTTGAGGAGTTCTCTGAATTGTCTCTATTTTTGATTTGCAGCGTAAGCCATTGACCATTCTGATCGCGGTTGATAAAGTCTATAGCTCTGATAAAGTCACCGCAATTCCAGGACCAGCCATGAGGTCGCAATACCGAGTCAATATAGCGCTCTAGCAATGCTCCAACACAATTCTCTGCCGCCATTGCATGTTGATGCTCTTGTTTTATCCTATCAACATCCCTTTGAGTGTAGCCAAAAGCTTCAGCAAGAACCATACTGACGGCACTATCGGGTACAGTGTGAGGGGGCCTTGGAAAGTTGCTTTGACGATACTTGTTGAAGTATTGTTGAGCCAAGCGCTCTAGTTGGGCAGTCTCTAGGGTAAGCTCTTGGCTTTTTGATGATCGCTTTGCAAAGCTCTCTGGATGTTCGTTCAAGAACACACATATTTGTACAAAAGAATCAACAAGACCCGCTGCGTCGCTTTGATTGTTGCTCAGTTGAAGGGCAATACGTCGTGCTTCTGTTGGCCTGAATGTCATGATACGCTCCTTTAGTTGACATCAGGGATGTTCATGGTATCTAGTCTATCAGACATGGGCGGGTTTGTCAGGCGGCTCTCCCGTGATTATGGAGAGGAGCCACTCAACGGGAATGATGACACCCTGTTTGGTAACACGAGTACGCATAAGAACTCCTAGGTTATTCATCTACTGTACGGGTAGAGTATACCACCTTCCCTCAGTGGGGAGGCGAAGGGACTTGGTTCCCTTGCACCTCAAACGTCCCGCTTTTTGTCCCGCAGGTGGGCGCATTTGCGACGAGTCGTTTTGCTAGAGTGAAGGGAGGAGCCGTTGCACTACAACCCACAGGAGCAGATCATGTTTCAACAAGACCCCCTTCTCACGCACCTTCTCGACACCGCGTTTCGTGCTTGGCAGCGCGGCGATCTGCGGGATGCCCGTCGTCTCCTTCAGCGCGCTTTAGCGCTTGCCGAAGCGGAGCAGAACCATGACGCATGCTTGCAGGCGAACCAACTCTTGGGCCATGTCGCGCATGTACGCGGCGAATACCGCGTAGCCCGTCGGCACCACCGCGCCGCGCTGCGTGGCAGCCGGGCGATGGGCTTTGGTGTCGGTATTGCCTCATCGCTCCACAACCTGGGCCTCGTCGCCGCCGGCGAAGGGCGGCACCAGCGTGCCTGCGCCCTCGTGGCGGCGGCGGTGACGGCCTACACGCGCCTGCGTCAGCCCGAAGCGGCTGCCGAGGCGCGGGCGAACCTGGAGCGGTTGGCGGTGAGGCGGTGAGATGGGAGACAGGGGAGCGGTAAGACGTAAAACGTGGCACAACTCCCCCCGCTTTACCGCTCTCCCCCTCTCACCGCTTCCGCGTCTCCAGCGCATGGTGCGTCTCGACCAAGAGGCGCTCGGTCGTCTCCCAGCCGATGCAGCCGTCGGTGAGCGAGACGCCGTAGCGCAGAGTGCTGCGGTCGGCGGGCAGCGGCTGTTTACCTTCGACGATGTTGCTCTCGACCATAAGGCCAATGATCGGCGTGGGCTGGGTTACGATCTGTTCGATCACTTTGTACCAGACCGTCTCTTGGCGGCGGAAGTCATTTTCGGCATTGGCGTGGCTACAGTCAACCATGACGGCGGGCGTGAGGTTGGCTTCGCGCATGAGCCGTGTGGCCTGCACGACGTATTCCTCTTGGTAGTTGGGGCCATGTCGTCCGCCGCGCAGGATCACGAAGCTATCGGGATTGCCCGTCGTCTTGACCACGGCGCTCTGCCCGTCCTCGGTGATGCCGAGGAAACTGTGCTGGCCGGCGGCGGCAACACAGGCGTTGACCGCCACCTGAATCCCACCGTCGGTGCCATTCTTGAAGCCGACCGGCATCGAGATGCCGCTGGCGAGGGCGCGGTGGGTTTGGGCTTCAGTGGTGCGAGCGCCAATGGTAGCGAGGCTGATCTGGTCGTCAAGGTATTGCGGGCTAATCGGATCGAGCATCTCGGTGGCAACGGGCAGGCCCATCGTATTAATTTCGAGCAAGAGTTGGCGCGCAAGTTGCATGCCTGCGCCCATATCAAAACCACCGTCGAGATACGGGTCGTTGATCAGCCCACGCCAGCCCACAGTGGTGCGCGGCTTTTCGAGGTAGACGCGCATCAGAATGAGCAACTGGCTGCTCAGATCCTGTTGCAGCCGCACCAGACGGCGCGCATAATCGAGCGCCGCCTCGGGATCGTGGATCGAACAGGGGCCAATCACTATCACGAGGCGGCGCTCGCTGCCGCGCAGCACGTTGCGGATCGCCTCACGCGCCGCGGTCACCGTCGCGGTCGCCTCGGCAGTTAAGGGCAATTGCGCTTTCAACGCCAACGGCGCAAGCAACGGCTGCATTGCTCGCACATGCAGGTTGGCCACCGCTTGCTGCGGCTGGTCTGGATTCTCCATTTTCACTCCTTAAAAGTATTGGGTGTGGCTGGAATCTGTAGGGCGGTGCCCTACACCCCTTTGGACGGGGGGAGGATGCGAGGGAACCAGGTTCTCTCGCATCCTCCCTACCTACCCATTTTGGTCACACCCTAAAGTATTGGGCTATGCCCATGCGCGTGAACATAGGGGGCCTACGGCCACCTATGCATGAACTTAAGGGGCCTGCGGCCCCTTAAACCCCGCCGGAAGGGGTTTTTTCGGGGGCCATGCCCCCTCAAAGGGTTTCACCAAATGGGGATAAACTGCCGCT
>RSAS01000678.1:0-7383 GCA_003934145.1 Candidatus Viridilinea halotolerans
GCGATTCCAGAAGGGGGCGCACACGTTTTCTGTCCGCCCTTAAACCCCCGCCGGACGGGGTTTGTTCGAGGGCCGTGCCCCCGTGCCCCCGCCGGACGGGGTTTGTGCGGGGGCTAGGCCCCCGTGCCCCCGCCGCACGGGAGTTTTCGGGGGCCGTGCCCTCGTGCCCCCGCCGCACGGGAGGACTCGGGGGCCAGGCCCCCGTGCCCCCGCCGCACGGGAGGACTCGGGGGCCAGGCCCCCGTGCCCCCGCCGACGGGGGGAGTTTTCGAGGGCCAAGCCTCAAAGCCCGCAACGAAAAAGAAAGGCTCGTTACACATGCATCCAATCCGTTCCCTGCTGCTCGTCCTGCTGCTTGTGCCGATCCTCGCCGCGTGTGGCGACACCCCGCCGACGACGGCGATTCCTGCTCCTACTGATACAACGGCGAGTAATCCCGTTGATGGCGTGGATCGCGCGCAGCTTGCCAGTACGCTCTATTTCTACAATTGGGGCGATTTTATTGATCCCACCATTCTGGATCAGTTCACGGCGGAATATGGCGTCCAGGTGGTCAACGATCTCTACGACTCTAACGAAGACATGATCGCCAAAGTACGTAGCGGCAGTTCAGGCTACGATATTGTGGTGCCCTCCGATTATGCAGTGCAGTTGCTGATCGAAGAGAATTTGTTGCAGCCCCTCGATAAGCTCATGATCGACAATCTGCGCCACATTGATCCCGACTACCTCAATACCTATTTCGATCCCGGCAACACCTATTCGGTGCCCTACATGTTTGGGTTGACCGGCATTGCCTACAATAGCGCCATCTTTCCCGAGGGTGTCACCAGTTGGGCTGCGCTCTTTGATACAGCGCAGATGGAGGCCCAGCGCGGCAAATTCAGCATGCTCGACGACGAACGCGAAACGCCGGGGGCGGCACTCAAGTTTTTGGGCTTCTCGTACAATGCGACCGAGCCCGAAGTGCTAGAGCAGGCCCAGGCGCTTTTGATTGCCCAAAAGCCCTTCCTGGCGTCCTACAACAGCGCCGACGTGAACCGCAAGTTGGCCTCGGGCGAATATGCAATCGCCCATTGCTGGAGTGGCTCGGCGCTACAGGCGCGTTTGGGCATGGAGGGCGAATTTTCGGGTAACCCAGCGATCAATTTCGTCATCCCCGAAGAGGGCGGCGCGATCTGGATGGACAACCTTGCCATCCTGAGCGAATCGCCCAACGCCTACACCGCCCACGTCTTCATCAATTTCTTGCTGCGCCCCGACGTTGCGGCGCAAAACGCCGATTACGTTGGCTACATTACCCCCAACGAAGCCGCCATCCCGCTCATGTCGGAAGAGGTGCAGGCGCTCTACGCAGCGGGCTTTGCCCCCAACGATGAACTGCTCAGCCGCCTCGAATGGATCGAACGCACCGCAGCCACTGCAGTCTTTACTGATCTTTGGACGGTGGTAAAAGGAGAGTAGTTTGTTTCTTGCGGTGGGGTTTTCGGGGCAAAGCCCCAAACCCTGTTTTTTTGGTTCGGTTTTGGCGGCGAAGTTGCCAAAACCGAACCAAAAGAAAGGTAAAAAATCCCCCCTTGACAGCGAGCCACGCACGACGGATCATGAGAGTAATGCAACAATTCGACGGGCTGGCTCCCCATGTGACCGATGACACCCGGTTGCGTCAAATTGTCGCGGCGAGTGCCGATGGGATGATTGTAGTTGACCGTGAGGGGCGCGTCTGCTTCCTCAACCCGGCGGCTGCAAACATTCTTGGACGTCGCGCCGAAGATCTGATGGATCAGATCTTTGGCTATCCCGTCTTGGGCGGCGAACGCGCCGAGATTGATCTACTTCATCCTGATGGGCAGCACAGTGTCGGCGAGATGCGCGTGGTGGATACAGAGTGGGAGGGTGCGCCCGCCCAACTCGTCTCGCTGCGCGACATCACCGAGCATCGCCGCGCCAACCAAGCCCTCCGTGATGCCGAAGCCTTCAACTGGGCCATTCTCAACTCGCTCAGTGTCCATCTCGCAGTACTTGATGCGCGTGGTACAATTATCGCAGTCAACAGCGCTTGGATCGAATTTTCCCGTGCCAATGGCGATCTCGATCTGCAACGCACGGGGGTCGGTGTCAATTATTTCACTATCTGTGAACATGCCCATGGCCGCTGGTCCGATGAAGTCAATGAGGTTCTCGAGGGCATGCGTGCGGTGCTGGAGGGGCGTAGCCCCACCTATGAACTGGAGTATCCCTGCCATTCTCCCCAAGAAGAGCGTTGGTTCGTAATGCGAGTCGTTCCGCTGCGTGGCCAACGTCCCGGGCTGGTGATCAGCCATACCAACGTCACTGTACAACGCCAAATGGCGCGAGCCGCGTCCGAAGCAACAATGCTGCGCGAACGCCTTGCAACACTTGAGCGTGAATTGGTTGATGTCGAACGCATGGCACAACAAGAAAACAGTGTGCCGCGTCGGATCAGTGCCACACCGCTGCGCCAACGCAATTCTGGCGCCTTTGGCACAGCGGTCGCGACCTACCACGAGCTACTGGATATCGCGCTGATGCGTCAGCGCGGCATTCCCGATGCTTCACCCGAACGTGGCCTACGCGCCCTGAGCGATACCCTGGGTTTCCAGGCGGCCACCCCACGCGATATTGTTGAAATCCACCTTGCAGGCGTACGGTCAGCGGGGATCGGCGCGCCGCCAATCAAGCAGCAAGCCTATTTGGAAGAGGGCCGCCTTATGGTGCTTGAGTTAATGGGTTATCTCGCCGGGCACTACCGCGGACGTGCCCTAGGACGGATGGGCGATGTTGATGATGGCAGCACGGAGCCGGCATAATGCTAAGATAGCGGGAGCGTCCTAGTGGAGAAGATCGTCCTGCATCTCTTTATCGCCGGCCGCACAGTCCGTGCTGAACGGGCTATTGCGACTCTACGGCGCATCTGTGAACACGAGTTGGCCAACTACGAATGTGAGTTGAATATTGTTGACGTGCTGGCTGAACCCCAACAAGCGGAGGTGCGCCGTATTTTGGCCACCCCGACGCTGATTAAAGAAGTACCCCCACCTGCGCGTCGCATCATCGGAGATCTGGGGGGGGATCCCCATGAACTGCTGGCGGCGCTCAATTTGCCGCCAAATCCGTAACGTTCTGTGTTCGCCAGGGGAGGTTGTGTACTTGAAACCTGATCACTCCATGATCGAACGTCTGCCGACCGGCATTCCTGGGTTTGACCATATTGCCAATGGCGGTCTACCCCGCGGACGCACGACGCTCGTCGCCGGGACGGCAGGCAGCGCCAAGACCGTCTTTGCCGCCCAGTTCCTCGCTGCTGGGATCGAACACGGCGAGGCGGGGGTCTTTGTGACCTTTGAAGAATCGCCCACCGATCTTCGGCGTAATATGTACGGCTTTGGCTGGGATATTACCGAGTGGGAAGCGCAGAATCGTTGGGCGTTTGTTGATGCTTCGCCCCAACATGACGAAGAGTTGACTGTCATCGGTGCCTACGATTTGGGGGCGCTGTTGGCACGCATCGAGCATGCGGTGAAGCGCACGGGCGCTACGCGGGTTTCGATGGATAGCTTGGGGGCGATTTTTACGCGCCTCAACGATTCACGTTTGGTGCGCAACGAGATGCTGCGCATTGCCGTGCGCATCAAAGCGCTCGGCGTCACGGCGGTGATCACCGCCGAACGTTCGCAGGAGTATGGCGAGATTGCTCGTTACGGCGTCGAAGAGTTTGTTGCCGATGATGTGGTCATTTTGCGCAATCTGCTCGAAGAGGAAAAACGGCGGCGTACCGTCGAAATCCTCAAGTTTCGTGGCACGACCCACCAGAAGGGCAGTTTTCCCTTCACCGTCATTCCCGGACGCGGGATTGTGGTCATTCCGCTTTCGGCGATTGAACTCAAGCAACGCTCATCGAGCTTGCGCATCACCTCAGGCAATAGCGAAATGGATCGGATGTGTGGCGGTGGCTTCTTCCGCGATTCGATCATCCTCGTTAGTGGGGCCACAGGTACCGGCAAGACGCTCATGGCCACGTCGTTCATGGCCGCCGGGGCGGTGCGCGGCGAACGCTCGTTGCTCTTCGCCTTTGAAGAGAGCCGCGACCAACTCTTCCGCAATGCCACTGGCTGGGGCGTGGATTTTGAACAGATGGAGAGCGATGGGTTGCTGCGGGTGGTCTGCAATTACCCCGAAGTGACCGGCATGGAAGATCAACTGATCTCGATGCAGTCCGAAATCGCCAGCTTCCGCCCGCAGCGTGTCGCCATTGACAGCCTCTCGGCCCTCGAACGGGCCTCCACCATCAAAAGCTTCCGCGAATTTGTAATTGGCCTCACATCGTTCATTAAGCACCAAGAGATGGCTGGACTCTATACCTCCACCACCCCCACGCTGCTCGGCGGCACCTCCATCACCGAAGCGCACATTTCGACCATCACCGACTCGATTATTTTGCTCCGTTACGTCGAGTTATTTGGCGAGATGCGGCGCGGCCTCACTGTGCTGAAGATGCGCGGATCGAGCCACGATAAAGAAATTCGTGAATTCACCATTGATGGTGCGGGCATGCACATCGGACGCCCCTTCCGCAACATTTCGGGCATTCTTTCGGGCCAATTTACCCACCTTACCCCCAGCGAGATCGAACGGCTCAGTACGATGTTCCGTGATGATGAACACGAGGCGGCGGGTTAGGGGGGCGGAGAGGCGGGGGGCGAAGAGGCGAAGAGGCGAGGAGGTGAGGAGGCGGAGAGGCGTCCTCGCCTCCTCGCCTCCTCACCTCCCCGCCTCCTCAACGCTTCTCCTCGGCATCGGCAACCGCCTTTGCAGCGACGATGGATTAGGCGGGGCGGTGATTGAACTGATCCAAGCCCGCTACCACCTCCCGGCAGGGGTGGTAGCCCGCGATGGCGGCACGCTCGGCTTGCACCTGCTGCCCGACTTGGAGGGGGTTGAACAACTGATCATTATTGATGCCATCCAGCGTGATCAGCCGCCTGGCACTATCGTGCGTTTGGAAGAAACACAACTGCCTACGGCACTCAGCCCCAAGCTCTCGTTGCACCAGTGCGGCCTCGGCGAACTGCTCGCCCTCGCCACGGCACTAGACATGCGCCCAGCACGCATCATCCTCTGGGGCATCGTGCCCGCCAGCACCGCCCCGGGCCTTGACATGAGCCCAGTGGTTGCGGCGCAACTGGAAGTTCTTATCGATGCCATAGTGAAAGATGCAGGCATTGCCGCATCCGTAAAGCTGTGTTAGCTGCGGCGGGGGCATGGCCCAATACTTTTCCAATAAGACCTCACAGGTCTGCTCTTCTGCACTGGAACGCCATCATCGAAGACCTGTGAGGTCTACGCTCGTCCTTATCTGAAAGGTATTGGGGTATGGCCCTCGCAGCAACTCCCCCCAGCGGGGGCCGTGCCCCCAAAAGACACCATGCACGAGTTAGCCATCACCGAAAGTCTCATTAGGGTCGCCGTAAACGCAGCCGACGGGCGGCGTGTCCACGCCATTCACCTTGCCATCGGCGCGCTCAGTAGCGTCGTAGACGACTCGGTGCAGTTCTACTTTGATTTTCTCAGCCGCGATAGCCTCGCCGCCGGTGCAATTCTTCACTTCCGGCGCATTCCTGCCAGCGCCCGGTGCCAAGCCTGTGGGCACCAACAGCCCGTCGTCCCCCCGCTACCCCCGGCATGCCCGGTCTGCGCCTCGGTGGAACTGCGCATCAGTGGCGGTGTGGAATTTCATGTGGAGAGTATCGAGGTGGCGGATGACCCTTGAGCTCATACATCGGGCAACCGATCCACCCCCAACAAGCCTACATAGATCTGCTCATCCAGACGCGCTTGGCGCAACTGATCGCCCCAAAGCACGGGGCGCAGCCCTTTCCAACGCGCTTGCAGGAAGTCGCGCAGGGCTTGGTTGGGGTTGATCGGATGGCTGGTTGCGTGTTGCGCTTGGTATTCGTGGAGCAGAGCTGCCGTGCGGTAGATGCACCAACCGCCCTGACACGGCCCCATGCCGACGCGCAACGTTCGGCGAATGTCGTCGAGGGTGGTGATGCCGTCGGCTAACGCCGCTTCCACCCGCTCGCGGGTGACTAGTTCGCACTCGCAGATGAGATCGCCCGCTGCTTGCTGCGCCTCCACCGCCGCGAGGTGCTGGCCCAGGTAGTAGAAGCCATGTCCTTCCGCCCCCGGACGGGGCAAGATTTCACTGGCAGTGCGGCAGGGTTGCGTATTGCCCATGCGTTGGGCGATCAGGTTCGCGGCGGCCTCGGCCATGAGCCGGCAGGTTGTCCATTTACCACCAACAATGGAGATGAACCCTTCAACCCCGTCGCGCGCGGCGTGATCAAGGAGCTTGAAGGTACGCGAGATGTCGCGTTCGGCGGCACTGGGCGTGTCGCGATCCTGGTAGAGCGGACGCACCCCCGCCCAGGCGCGCAGCGCACGGTAGTGGCTGAAGCCCGGAATGAGCTTTTCGCCCTCGGCGAGCATGAAGGCGATCTCGTGCGCCTCGATGGGGTAGTTGTCGGGATCAGTGACCTGCACGTCGGTCGTGCCGATCACCGCGACGCTATGGATGGGCACAATGATGTCGCCATCGGCGGGCAACTTGCAGCGGTTGATCACCGTGTTGACCATGCGCTGGTTCATGGCCACCATAGTGCCTTTGCCGGGTACCACACTGAGTTTGACGCCGGCCATGGCTGCGACCTGCCCGGCCCATGCACCACTGGCGTTGAGGACGTAGGCGCAGGTGATGCGTTGCTGCGTGCCGCTACGTAGATCGGTGACCAACGCACCCACGACGCGATCCCCGTCGCGGACGAGGGCATCGAGGTGGTGGTAGGTGAGGATCTGCGCCCCACACGCTTTTGCCGCCAGCGCGAGTGATTGGGAAGCCAAAAACGAATCGGCGCTACCATCAAGCACCTCGAAGGCGCGGGTGATTCGCGGATTGAGCAGCGGCTCGCGGCGCAGCATGGTAGCGAGGGCAAGCTCCTGCACCGGCACGCCGGTCTTGTGACAATTGGCCACGAACTGGTCGCCGTAGAGCGGATCATCCCACGGCGTAATGACGAAGAAGCCGCCCGTTGCTTCGAGGCAATGGGGCATAATGCGGCGCAGGATCGTGTTTTCGCGGGCGCACTCCGTCGCCGACTGGGGATCTTTGGTGACATAGCGTCCGCCGGAATGGAGCAACCCGTGGTAGCGACCCGTAGTGCCACTGGCCAGGTCGCCCTTCTCGACCAAGACGCAACGCAGGCCGCGCAGCGCGAGATCGAAGGCGCAGCCCAGACCAGTGGCCCCGCCACCGATGATTGCTATGTCGTAGTTGGTCATGGTGATCTTGAAGGGGAGGGGTTT
>RSAS01000678.1:7393-12204 GCA_003934145.1 Candidatus Viridilinea halotolerans
AAACCCCTCCCCGCCTCCCTACTCCATCCACTCGAAGGTGCGCGTCACCGCCTTCTTCCAGGTTGCGTAGAGGCCCTCGCGTTGGTCAACGCCCATGTGGGGTTCCCACGTATGCTCGATCTGCCAGTTGAGCCGCAATGCATCACTGTCTTGCCAGTAGCCGACGCCTAGGCCCGCTGCGTAGGCGGCACCCAAGGCGGTGGTTTCGGCGACCTTGGGGCGCACAACGGGGACGCCCAGGATGTCGGCTTGGAATTGCATGAGCAAATCGTTACCGACCATGCCGCCGTCCACCTTGAGGGCTTGGAGTTGGACGCCGGAGTCTTGGGCCATGGCTTCGGCCACTTCGCGGGTCTGGTAGGCGCTCGCTTCGAGGGCGGCGCGGGCGATGTGGGCTTTGTTGCTGTAGCGCGACATGCCGATGATGACGCCGCGCGAGTCGGAGCGCCAGTAGGGGGCGAAGAGGCCGGAGAAGGCGGGGACAAAGTAGACGCCGCCGTTGTCGGGGACTTGGCGGGCGAGCGTTTCGCTCTCGGCGGCGCTGCTAATGATGCCCATGTTGTCGCGCAGCCATTGGATGAGTGAGCCGGTGACGGCAATTGAGCCTTCGAGTGTCCAGACGGTGGGGGCGCTGCCAAACTTGTAGCCCGGCGTGGTGATCAGGCCGTAGTGCGAAGAGACCATCTGGTGGCCGGTATTGAGCAGCATGAAGTTGCCGGTGCCGTAGGTGTTTTTGGCTTCACCGGGGCTGTAACAGGCTTGGCCCACCGTGGCCGCCTGCTGATCGCCAAGGATGCCCGCGAGGGGCACGCCCGCGAGGGGGCCGCGACATTCGCCGTAGACTTGGCTCGAAGTGACGATGGTGGGCAAAAGGGCGCGAGGAATGTCAAACGCTGCCAACAACGCATCGTCCCACTGCTCCGTCGCCAGATTCATGAGCATCGTGCGGCTCGCGTTGGTGACATCGGTGATGTGCAGGCCACCATCGGGGCCGCCGGTGAGGTGCCACGCCAGCCAGGTATCAATGGTGCCAAACGCGAGTTCGCCCGCCTCGGCGGCGGCGCGTGCGCCGGGCACATTGTCGAGCAGCCAGCGGATCTTCGGTGCTGCAAAGTAGGTCGCCACGGGCAGGCCGGTCTGGGGACGGAAGCGATCCTTGCCGCCCTCGGCGATGAGTTGGTTGCACAACGCCGTCGTGCGCGTATCCTGCCACACAATCGCGTTATAGAGCGGCTGACCCGTCTTGCGCTCCCACAGGATGGTCGTTTCGCGCTGGTTCGTAATGCCCACAGCGGCGAGGTCGTGCGCCGTCAGGCGCGCCTGTTCCAGGGCAGCCACAATGACACTCGCGGTACGTTGCCAAATCTCGTGGGGATCGTGTTCGACCCAACCCGGTTTCGGGAAGATCTGCGTATGTTCGCGCTGGTCGGCGGCAACAACATTGCCACATTGGTCGAAGATCATGCAGCGCGTACTGGTAGTGCCTTGGTCAATGGCGGCGATATAATTTTTCACGGGAAATCCCTTACGGTGGGGGTTTGGGGGCGGCTTCGCCTCCCGAAAGATGCTTTTTGTTGCGCTGTGGCGGCTTTGCCGCCACAGCGCAACAAAAAGGGGTGTGAGGCCCATGCCTACAGGCATCAAGTCAGCCGCCCGGCGGGGATTTGGGGGCACGGCCCCCGACGAGATTCCTTTGCCTAGCGGGGGGTGCGGGGGCATGGCCCAATACCTTTCAAATAAGACCTCACAGGTCTTCCCTGCCGCATTGGGATGCCGTCATGAAAGACCTGTGAGGTCTACGCTCGTCCTTATTTGAAACGTATTGGGGCATGGCCCCCGAAAACCTTCTCACCCCATGGGGCGGTAGCCCTACGTATCCAGCGTATCCAACAACGCCTGTGCCAACAGAAACATTGAGGTTGCACCGGGATCTTGGTGGCCAATCGAACGTTCGCCCAGGTAAGAAGCGCGCCCTTTGGTGGCGAGCATGGGAATGGTGGAGCGCATGCCTGTTTCGCAGGCGTTGACGCTTTTACACAACGCGATGGGCAGATCATCGCCGCTGGCGAGGGTAGCTTTGAGGGTGTCAATAGCTGGGGCGAGGGCGTCAAGCATTGTCTTTTCGCCGCGCATCGACTTTCCACGCGTCTGGATGCCGAGCATGGCCGCTTCGAGCGCCACTACCAACTCTTCGGGGCTGAGCGTAAAGCGTCCGGCGACGGTCATGCCGGCGCGCAGGAAGGCAGTGCCGTAGAGCGGCCCACTTGCGCCGCCAATGGTCGAGACGAGCGTGGTGCCGACCGTCTTGAGAATCGTGCCAATATCCTGATCGGCCACATCGGGCAAGCGAATAAGTACCGCACTAAAGCCACGGTCGAGGTTAATGCCGTGATCCGCATCGCCAATGGCGGCATCCAAGTCGGTCAGATAGTCGCGTTGGGTCTGGATGCTGTGGGCGGCCTTGCCGACGAAGACGAGGATCTGTTGGGCGGTAATGTGCATAGCGGTCTCCGCAATCAAACACCCCAACGCAATGCCGGGGTGCACACAGGGGCATCCCACAGCGTTGTGAGTTGAGGATCAAGTTTGAGTAGCGTAAAGGAGCAGCCTGCCATGTCGAGGGCGGTGATGTAGTTCCCCACCAGGCGACGGGTGATGGTAATGCCGTGCCCGTTCAGAATCTGGCGTAGTTCATTGTACATCACATAGAGTTCGATGAGGGGTGTCGCGCCCATGCCATTGACCAAGGCCAGTACCTCATCGCCCGCCTGGAAGGGCAGATCGGCAATGATCGGCAGGGCGAGTTGTTCGGCGATCGCGGCGGCGGATGCCATTTTTGCCCGTTGACGTCCTGGTTCGCCGTGGATGCCGATGCCCAATTCAAACTCATCGGCGGGCAGTTCAAACGTTGGCTTGCCATGGTGGGGCACCGTGCAACTAGTGAGCGCCATGCCCATACTGCGCCCGTGGGCACTGATCTGCGCCGCCAACTGCTGACAGGTCGCCAGATCAGCCCCCGCTTCTGCCGCCGCTCCCACGATCTTCTCTAGCAGCAGCGTCAAGCCGACACCGCGGCGTCCCGCCGTATAGAGGCTATCTTGCACCGCAACATCATCATGGATGAGAACAGTGGCAACTTCAATGTCGGCAAGTTCCGCCATTTCGGCGGCGAACTCAAAATTCAGCGTGTCGCCGGTGTAGTTTTTGACAAGGTACAAAACGCCTTGGCCACTGTGTACCGATTTGGTCGCGGCGAAGATCTGGTCAGGAACGGGCGCAGTAAAGATAGCGCCGGGGCATGCGGCATCGAGCATACCACGGCCCACAAAGCCGGTGTGCAGCGGTTCGTGGCCGGCACCACCGCCCGCAATCAGGGCCACCTTGTTGGCCACCGGCGCATCGTTGCGCACCACCAGATCGGGGTTGAAGCGCACCGTCAGGATGTCGCCGTGCGCTGCCGCAAGGCCGGCGAGCGCATCGTGCAGCAGGTGGTCGGGGGTGTTGATCAGTTTTTTCATACTGCTGATGGGAGGGTGTGTGCGGGAACCTAGTTCCCGCACACACCCTTATAATGCTACCCCTCCTCCACACTCCACGCTTGGACGCCGTGGGTCACAAACGAGAAGGGGCGTACTTGAACGCCGACCTCACTGAGGGCACGCTCAAGCTGGAGACGGCAGTCGAAGGGGCAGGCAAAGACCATAAAGCCGCCGCCGCCGGCACCGGTGATCTTGCCGCCCCATGCCCCGTGGCGGCGGGCTAACGCATAGACCTCATCCACCATTGGCGGCGCGATGTGGGGCGAGAAGGACTTCTTCACCTCCCAGGCATCGTGCAGCAGCCGCCCAAAGTCGGCGATGCGCAACTCGCGCAGCAGGCGCGTCGCCTCGTCCACAAAGGCCTTGGTCTCATCGTGGTAGCGTAGCGTATCGCCCTTGACGAGGCGTTCTACCTGATCGGCCATTAAATGGTGGCGCATCATCTCGCGGTCGCCGATGTAGCCAATGATGAGGCAACTCTCGAGTTCGAGCAGCGCGGTCGGGTCGCTCAGCACCGGCTCAACAATCACGCGCCCCTGACCAAAGTGGTAGACACACATCCCGCCAAAGACGGCAGCATACTGGTCTTGCCGTCCTCCCGGAATGCCCAAATCAATCCGTTCGATACGATAGGCCAACTCAGCCAACTCGTGGGGGTCGAAGCTCTCACCGGCCACCTTGTAGAGTAACTGGAGCATACTGACCACCAGGGCCGAAGAGGAACCGAGGCCACTGCCGGGGGGGGCATCGCTAAACATGGTCATACGGTAGCCGGGGCGGTCGGGGCTAAAATCGGGGCGCAGGTGGGGCATGGCATCCAAGACAGCCTGGGGCAACGCCAAGCGCCCGTCCCAATCGCGCCCACTCACGAGGCGGCTCACCTCCTGTAGATCGAGCGAACGAATTGTCAGACCAGGGTGCAGGCTCGCATTGAGCATGCAGCGTACATAGAGGTTAATGCTGCAATTGAGCACCTTGCCTCCGTGTTCCTCGGCGTAGGGGCTGACATCGGTGCCGCCGCCAAAGAACCCGATACGCATTGGGGCACGGGCTTTATAGATCTTCAAGGCTACTCTCGCTATGGATTAAGCTCTTGCGCGGAGGGGCAGCGCCCTCTCGACCTCCCTGTTGCAGGGCGACATGCAGGCTCAGTATAACGCCTTTTTGCAATAGCGCTTTGACGCCACCCACGGAACGTGCTATTCTGCCTGAAGCATGCTATAGTTCTTCAAATAATGTTTCTGGAACCTCCAGGATGGTGGGTGGGGTTTT
>RSAS01000678.1:12214-14515 GCA_003934145.1 Candidatus Viridilinea halotolerans
GCGAAGCCCTCCCCGAACCCCTCCCCTTTAATTATCTGAAAGACTATATGCTGGTAACGCTAATATGCTACGTTATAGATCACGGAGCGCAGGAGTATGCTCTGGCTGGGCCATGCGCCATCGCCAACACGATAGAATAGTGACATCAAGAGCCTACGGTGTTTAAGCTACCACTCGATCCACCCCCCGCTGGTCTCGGCAGGCAGCATCAGCATTCTCGGGGGGTAATTCGGGTTTTTATTCTGCTATGCACTGTCGTTATGCTGCTCTCTAGCTGCATGGAAGCGCTACAGACTGAAGGCCCGACCGCTGCAGATCCGCCTGCGGCGCTTGTGCCAACCCCGTCAGCCACCCTTGAGGCCACGGCGGTTGACGTTGCCCCCACCCCATCCGTGGTGGGGAGCTTGGCCCCCGACCCGGCGACGGTAGAGCCAACACTGCTCCCCTCCGCCACCGTTATGCCTGAGCCGAGCGCTACGCTTGAACCCACCGCTCAACTTGCGTCGAGCGCTACGCCACAATCGAGCGGCGCTCCGCCTTACGTCCTGCCACCGCTGACCATCCCGACCACGCCCCCGCTGAGCCATGAGGAGCGCTGGAGGCGTCAACAACTCGACCGCCAACCCTTTGCCGCGCCGCAAGCCTTCGTGACGGCGGGTAGCGAGTTGTGGTGGTTTGATCCCGTTAATCAACAAGCGGTGATCTTAGGTCAGATGGCGAGCCCTTTTTTGGCTCAAGCCGAATTCACCCTGCGCAGTCAGGGGGTATCAGCTTTGGAGGTGCCGTATCAGATCAATCAATCGTATGGACTGACCGCGCTCTCGCCCGCGCTGCTGGAAAGGATGCGCCTAGCGGGTTTTACCGATTGGGTTGAGACCTATGTTTTTTTGACTCCTCAAGTGCGTCGTCGGTAATTGTTGGCTTTTTCGTACATTTGTGTTATACTACATAGGATGGTGAAGCCAATTCGGGCGCACCATGCAGAAGGTGAGCTATGAGCAGCAGATATCTTGACATGGTAAGGGGACAACGTCATCGCGGTGGCGGTTGGCAGTTTAGTGCGAAATCGCTGCTCGCCGTCTTGGCTATTGTGGCCATGATTGGTTCCGCTGTCTATTGGTGGGGTGTTCAAAGTCAATTAACCGATAATTACATTGTTGCAATAGCATTCACAGCTATTCTTGTATTAGCACCACCGTCATTGACTTCGTTTCTTATACCTTGGTCACCAGGTGGGATGTTATTACAAAAAATTAATGCAAAAACGTGGGGTTATGCGGTTATTATAGGTGCTTCACTCTATTTACTTTATTATTCTTTTGAAATTCAATATTCATGGTGGGCTTCACAACCAACCGTAGCCGATACGGGCTTAGTATTGCAGCAAGTAATCATTGGGATTATCGGCTTTATTTTGATTCCGGCCCTGCTCTGGACGCCGGTAACCAGCGAAGAGTTGGTCGAGCAGGTGCGCCAAGCCCACTTGGTGCGACGCTATGAGTTACAAACTCAGGCTGATATTGCGATTCTGCGCGCTACTCTGCTGCGTGCTCAAGAAAAAGCCTTGATTGGTTTTGCCAACCTGACGATTGAAGAGAAAGAGGAGTTGGCTGGGGTCATGCGTGGCTTGGTTAAAGGGATTGACCAGACCTTGTGTGACATTGGCGATAGCGTCAAGACGGTGAGCGGCGCAACGGTGCCTTTCTCGAGTCTTGATGATAACGACGACATTAAGGGTTATCTCGATTACATCAGTGATAGTTTAACCGATAATGCGTTCTTGGCGCAGCGTGCGGGGCAAGAGTCGCACACCGGCCAGTATGTTGCGGGGCAGCAGCATGATGAAGAGTACTACGACGAGCCACGCTACAATGAGCGACGACGCATTGGATCGCGGCGCTAAGGGTGCAGCCCCATGCAAGGCTTTCGCTTCAGCAGCAATGGTCGCCTCCCTGAGCGCGATATGATCGATCTGGCCGATCTTTTAGCCCTGCAAATTCATACCAGCTTGGGGCCAAGAGTCTACCTCTTACCGCGTAGCGATGTGCTGACTCTGATATTACCCTACATTGAAGATCTGAATGAAGCGGATCAGCAGGATCTCTCGTGGATGGTTTGGCACCTGTTTCAAGATGCGCGGGAGATGGATGGAGTGTGAGGCGAGAGGCGTGAGGCGAGGAGGCGTGAGGCGTGAGGCGTGAGGCGAGAAGGCGTGAGGCGTGAGGCGAGGAGGCGTGAGGCATCGACTCACGTTTCTCCGCATCCTCGCGTCCTCGCCTCTCACGTTTCTCCGCATCCTCG
>RSAS01000678.1:14615-27411 GCA_003934145.1 Candidatus Viridilinea halotolerans
TCACGTTTCTCCGCATCCTCGCGTCCTCGCCTCTCACGTTTCTCCGCATCCTCGCCTCTCACGTTTCTCCACATCCTCGCGTCCTCGCCTCTTCATAAGGAGTAGCCGTGATTCCACGGGTGCGCATCGGCGTGTTTGGTGGTTCGTTCGATCCTATTCATTTTGGCCACTTAGCCATTGCGGAAGAGGCGCGGGTGGCGCTTGGTTTGCAACAGGTGCGCTTCATTCCGGCGGCGCGCCAGCCGTTCAAGGGGCGCGTTAGGGCGACGGGTGAGCAGCGTTTGGCGATGGTGCGCCTTGCGTGTGGCGATAATCCGGCCTTTGTGGTGGATGCGCGCGAAATACACCGCCCGCCACCCTCCTACACCAGCGAGACGCTTGCGAGCCTGCGGGCCGAATGTGGCCCAGCGGTGGATCTCTGGTTTATCCTTGGTGCCGATGCCGCCCGTGAACTGCCGCGCTGGCACGCGATCACGACGCTGATCAGCCATACCCACTTCGCGATTGTGGCCCGTCCCAATCAAGATTTCGACCTCGCTACGCTCCAAACGCTCCTGCCGATCCGCGACGACCAAGTTGCCCTCCTTGCTGGCCCGCAACTTGCGCTTGCCAGTAGCCACCTGCGGCGGCGGATGGCCCAAGGGTTGCCTGTGCGCTACCAACTGCCCGAAGCCGTGCGTGAGTACATTCAGGCCCAACAACTCTACCAGCAGCCCGAGGATGCCCATGACTGATGCCGCCGAAGCGTTGTTGCTCACGACCGCCATGGACTGGGGTTTGCACCTAACCACCCAACAGTTGGCCCAGTTTGCTGCCTACGCCGCCGCGTTGGTGCGTTGGAATGAACATACCAATCTCACCACGATCACCCAGCGCGAGGCGATCTATGTGCGCCACTTTCTCGATTCACTCGCTTTAGCACCCCATTTGGGCCGTAAGCCCACCTCGCTGGTTGATCTCGGGAGCGGGGCCGGTTTTCCGGGCTTGCCGCTGAAGCTCGTCTACCCGGAGTTGACGCTGCTCCTCGTTGATTCTGTGGGTAAAAAGACCGCCTTCTTGCAGCATGTGGTGGCCCACTTGGGGCTGGAGGGGGTGCGTGTCGTGACCGGGCGGGCCGAAGAACTGGGCCACGACCCCGGCGAGCGAGAGCGGCACAGCCTCGTCACTGCGCGCGCCGTCGCCGACTTGCGCGTCTTGGTCGAGTATGCCATGCCGCTCTTGCACCTCGGCGGACGTCTGATCGCCCCCAAAGGGCGCGACGCCGCCCACGAGGCGGACGCTGCCGCAGTCGCCCTCGCGCAACTCGGCGGTAGCCTGAACGCCATCGTCCCCGTGCAACTCCCCGGCCTCGATCCGCGGGCGCTCATCGTCATCGAAAAGATCAGCCCCACCCCATCACGCTACCCCCGGCCTAACGGCATCCCCGTCCGCCGCCCGCTGAAGTAGCTGCTTCACTGAGGAAAGGGTGCGCGAGGGAACCAGGTTCCCTCGCGCACCCCGCCGGAAGGGGGGGGTTCGGGGACCAAGCCCCATTCGCATTACGTTACGCCCCCGGAGGGGGCTTGGGGGAGGCTTCGCCTCCCCCAAAAAACTCTTTTTGTTGCGTGTTGGCGGCGAAGCCGCCAACACGCAATAAAAAAAAAGGCAATACTATGAAACTCCTCCACTTTGATAATCGTTTCGTCACTACCTTGCCTGGCGATCCGCTTGAGGATCTGCGGCCACGCCAGGTCTTGGGGGCGTGTTGGTCGCCGGTGCGGCCAACGCCGGTGGCGGCCCCACGGCTCTTGGCCTATGCACCCGAGGTGGCGGCGTTGTTGGGGTGGGACGCGGATGACGTGGCGGCGCCTGAATTTACGCAGGTCTTCGCGGGCAACGCCTTGCTACCGGGTATGCAGCCCTATGCCGCCTGTTACGGTGGACACCAGTTTGGGCAGTGGGCGGGGCAGTTGGGCGATGGGCGGGCGATTGCCTTGGGCGAAGTCTTGGCTGCTGATGGTCGCCGCTGGGAGTTGCAGTTGAAGGGGGCCGGCCCGACGCCCTATGCGCGCAATGCCGATGGTCGGGCGGTGTTGCGCTCGTCGCTGCGCGAGTTTGTCTGTAGCGAGGCGATGCACCACCTGGGTGTGCCGACCACCCGCGCCTTGAGCCTGGTGGCTACCGGCGAGGCGGTGGTGCGCGATATGTTCTACGATGGCAATGCGCGCCCCGAACCGGGGGCGGTCGTTTGTCGCGTGGCACCCTCCTTCATTCGTTTTGGCAATTTTGAGATCTTTGCGGCACGCCGCGATCTGGAAAACCTGACCAAGTTGGTGGATTTCACTATTGCGCGCGACTTCCCGGAATTGGAGGGCGAGCCTGACGTGCGCCGCGCCGCGTGGTTCACGACGGTCTGCGAGCGCACCGCGCTGATGGTGGCCCACTGGATGCGTGTCGGTTTTGTGCATGGCGTGATGAATAGCGACAATATGTCGATCTTGGGGCTGACGATTGATTATGGCCCTTATGGTTGGCTGGAACCGGTTGATTTTAGTTGGACTCCCAACACGACCGATGCGCAGGGGCGGCGCTACTGTTTCGGCAATCAGCCACAGATCGCCCAGTGGAACTTGGCGTGCCTCGCCCACGCGCTGTTGCCGCTCTTCTCTGACTCTGCGCCATTGGAGCAGGGGCTAGAAGCCTACGCGACCAGTTACAACGAGGCCAATCGACAGATGACGGGCGCGAAGTTGGGCCTGGGGCGCTTGGCAGATGCGGATTTGCCGATGGTGCAAGAGCTCTTCACGCTGATGCAGCAGACGGAGCTTGACATGACCATTTGGTTTCGCGCCTTGGCTGATCTCGATCTTGCAGCACCGAGTCTCGATCCGATGGCAGCGGCCTTCTACAACGCCGAGGCGCGCGTAGCCCATGGCCCGGCGCTCGAAGCGTGGCTACAGGGCTACGCCGCACGGCTGCGGGCCAGCGACGTTAGCCCTGAACAGCGCCACACGCTGATGTTGCAAACCAACCCGCGTTTTGTGCCGCGCAACTACCTGTGCCAACTGGCGATTGATCAGGCGGAACAGGGTGATCTGCGCCCCTTACAGCGCCTCATGGAAGTGTTGCGCCAACCCTACACCGAGCAACCCGAGCATGCCGACCTTGCCGCCCCACGCCCCGCCTGGGCACGCGAGCGGGCGGGGTGCGCGATGCTCTCGTGCAGTTCGTAGTGATGGGGAGAACCAAGTTCTCCCCGGTGGGGGTTTGGGGGCGACTTTGCATGCGCATGAACGTAAGGGGCATGCGGCCCCTTACGCCCCGCCGGTAGTTGTGCCAAACCTTAGCGGCTTTGCGGCTTTGCGCGAGCTTATTCGAAAGGTATTGGGCCATGCCCCCGAACCCCCACCGGCAGGCATGCCAGGGGCTTAACTTAATGCGTATGGATGGGCTTCGCCCCCCACATGCATCAATGTAAGCCTCCAAGCCCCTAGCGAGGAATGGTGGAGAACCTGGTTTTCCACCATTCCTCGCTAGGGCGTATGGTACAATGCACGGCGTATTGCGCTTAAGAAGCCCCTTTGTTCGGCGGGAAAAGGTGCGGGAACCAGGTTCCCGCACCTCCTCCCGCGATCTTAGGATTGCACGATGCTCCTCGAACTTCAGATCAGCGATTTTGCTATCATTGACCGTCTGCACCTGCGTTTGGGCGAAGGGTTTAATGTGCTGACGGGTGAGACGGGGGCCGGTAAGTCAATCATTATTGATGCGTTGGGGACGCTGCGCGGCGAAAAGGTGGATGTGAGTTTTGTACGTGCTGGCTGCCGCCGGGCGCGCATTGAGGGGGTGTTTAGTCTTGATGATTGCCCCCAACTCGTGCCGCTGCTGCGCGAGTATGATCTGTTGGAAGATGATGCCCAGGTCATTCTGATCCGCGAGGTGAGTGCCGAATCGGGGCGGAGTGTGGCGCGCATCAATGGGCGGGCGGTCAATACGAGTCTGCTGCGCGAGATTGGCGGGCGGCTGATTGATATTCACGGTCAGCACGAGGGCTTGTCGCTCTTTAATGTGCGCACCCACCTTGATCTGCTCGACCGTTTTGGCGAGTTGCTGCCGCTACGCGAGCGCGTGGCCGAGCAGGTGGTACGTTTGCGCCACATCCGTGATGAGTTGGCCGATCTGCGGCGCAACGAAGCGCGGCGGCAGCAACGTATCGAAGAGTTGACCTTCTTGCTGGAGGATGTGGCGGCGGTCAAGCCGCGCCCCGACGAGGAGGCGGAGTTGGCGCGCGAGCGTCAGGTGGTGCAGCACGCGGCGCGTATCACTGGCCTGGCCGCCGATGCCTACGCCGATCTCTACGGGGGGCGCGAGGAGGGCCGCGGCGCGGTGCGTCCGGTGGTTGAACTGATGGCGGCGGTGGCCAATGCGCTTGATGAACTGACCCGTTTTGATCCAGCAACCCAAGCGTTGGCGACGAGTGCCAATGAGTTGCACTACCAGCTTGAGGATCTGGCGGCGAGCCTGCGTAACTACCGCCTCGGTTTGGATTTTGAGCCGGGACGCATTGATACGATTGAGGATCGCCTGACGCTGCTGCGCGATCTGCAGCGCAAATATGGCGGCGACATTGCGCAATTGTTGGAACGCGCCGCCAACGCCGAGCATGAGATTGATCGGCTGCAGAATAGCGCTGTGCATATTGCCGATCTCGAACGGCAAGAGGCGACCGTGCTGGAGGTGCTCGGCACCCTTGCGGGCGAACTCTCGCAGCGCCGCCAGGCGGTGGGGGCCGATCTCGCTCGTCAGATCGAAGGGGCGATGGGTGATCTGGCCATGCCCAACGTGCGCTTCAAGGTGGGCATTAGCCAGAGCGCCGACCCCAACGGGCCACCCGTGGGCGAGCGACGTTTGGCATGCGAGAAGCATGGCGTGGATCAGGTAGAATTTCTAATTGCGCCGAACCCCGGCGAGCCGCTTAAGCCCTTGGCCAAAGTCGCCTCGGGCGGCGAGAGCGCCCGGCTGCTCTTGGCGCTCAAGTCCATCTTGGCCCGCGTGGACGAAGTGGCCACGCTGATCTTCGACGAGATTGACGTCGGCGTCGGCGGGCGGGCGGGCCAGGTGGTGGGCCAAAAGCTCTGGACGATCACCGCGAACCATCAGGTGGTCTGCATCACCCACCTGCCGCAAGTGGCCGCCTTCGCCGATGCGCACTATCACATCAGCAAAATCTTCGAGCCGGAACGCACACGCACCAGCGTGCGCCGCCTTGACGAACGCGAGCGCATTGAAGAACTGGCGGCCATGCTTGACGGCACGCCGAGCGCACACAGCAAAGCCAATGCCCGCGAGATTATCGAGCGGGCATTGGCGTGGAAGGGGCGCTCAGGCGGTGAGGCGTGAGGCGTGAAGCGTGAGGCGTGAGGCGGCGGCAGGCAAGTGCGAGCGCTTGCTCCAGACGCTGCAGCAAGCTGCTACAGAAGACATGGGATGCACCTAGTATCTTCTCCTGTTCTCCTGTTCTCCTGTTCTCCTGTTCTCCTGTCCTCCTGTTCTCCTGTCTTCCTGTTCTCCTGTCCTCCTGTCCCTCCTGTTCTCCTGTTCTCCTGTTCTCAGAAAGGCGTCCCGTCACTTGCAGCAACGTATTTCGCCCTACGGTATCGGTTTGGTGGGTGTGGCACTGATCGCCATGCTGGTGCGCGTCTGGTTCTGGTCGTGGCAGGCTACGGCTGGCGCGGTGCAACCCGGCGATCCCGAAGAGTATTACCGCGCCGCGCTGCACCTGTTGCAGGGTGGCTACCACGATACCGGCAAGTGGCTGCGCCCGCCGCTCTATCCGGCCTTTTTGGCACTCATCTTTAGCTTTGCCGACATCGATCTGCGCTGGGCGCTCCTCGGCCAAGCTCTCGTCACCGGCGTGGGTGTGTTGGGCTTCGCGTGGCTCGCCCGCCGCCTCTTTGCCAACCAGTCAATTGGGCTGCTGAGCGGGCTGATCGCGGCGCTCTTTATCCCCTTCGCTAGCTTCGGCAGCGTCCTCTTTGCCGAGGCGCTCTTTGTTATGTTCCTGGTGTTGGCATTCGTTTTTATTGACATCACCATGGAAGGTGGCAGTTGGCGCTGGGCGTTGGGCGCGGGTCTGTTGCTGGCCGTGGCCACGCTGAGCCGAGCGGTGGCGCTGCTGCTTATTCCCCTCGTGGCCCTACTGCTGCTCGTCTGGGCCAAACCGCCCGCGCAACCCAAAGGGCGCGCCGCCCGCCTGATCGCCCCGGTCGCACTGGCCATGGGTGCCGCGCTGCTGATCGGCCCGTGGGCCGTGCGCAACTATCTCGTCCACGAACGACTCATCTTGGTGGATACCAACGGCGGCATCAGCATGTGGTTTGGCACCGTGCGCGGTGAAGAAGATCGCCTTGCGGGCGAAGCGGCCATTTTTGGCCTGCCCAATCTGGCCGACCGCCAAGCCCTTGCCATTCAGATGACGCTCGAACGCTTCCGCGACGATCCGCTCTTCCACCTGAGCCGCGTGCGCTACAAGGTCGCTTCGCTCTTTTTGCTCCAGTCGCGCAGTTATGTCGTGGGCGATGTCGTCACGATCAGCCCGACCAATCAGCAGATCGCGTTAAGCGCCGGTGAAAATCCGCGCACGCTCAGTCTGCTGGCCGATCTGCAATATGTGATGATTATGCTGGGCGGCATCGCGGGCCTGAGTTTCGCCCCCTCGTGGCGCCGCGCCAGCCCCTTGCTGCTCTGGTTTGCCTTGGGCGTCCTGCTCTCGGCGATCACCGTAGCCCACCATCGCCTGCGTTTGCCCTTGGTGGCCGTCTTTGTCCCCTTCTGCGCCTACGCCCTCTGGCGCGTGCCCGCCGCATGGCGAACGCTGCGCCAAGGGCTCAAGCGCCCCCAGTGGCTGCGTGTCGGCCTCATGCTCACGGGCTGGCTCATCTTCTTTGCGCTGATCTTTAGCATGCGCTACCTCACCTGGATCAGCGTCGAACAGAGCGCCAACGTGGGCCGTCAAGCCATCGCCCGCGGCGACCTAGCAACCGCCGAGGCCGCGTTGCGCACCGCCTACGCCGCCGATTCCGCCAACTCGTTACGCGCCATTGCTCTCGGCGATCTCGCCATGCTCCAAGGCGACCAAGCCGCCGCCATGGCGTGGTTCGTGACCGCCCGCGACCTCGAGCCGCGCAGCCTCTACGCACTGGCCATGGAACTTTGGCTGGCGGCCTTGAACGACGATCAGGCTGCGGCAGATGTTGCCTACGCCAAGATCATCGAGTATGGCCGCGACACCAACGACCTCTACACCTGGGCTTGGTACGCCACCTTCACCCCCGCGCCAAGCCACGTCGTGCCCGGCACGGCCAACGCCCTTGGCCATTTTGTCGGCTTTGCGCCACAGACGCCCGATCTGGCCGCTGGCCGTTGGACGCTGGGCAGCGCCCACGTGCGCTTGGGTGGCACCGGCTGCCAAGAAGTACGCATCGATCTCCACGGCCCCGCCGGGCGTCCCGTTACGCTCGCGGTTGCCGACGTAAGCCAGACGGTCACGCTGGATGGCAGCGCACAGCAACTGATCCTACCGCTCGGCGCAAGCCAATGCACACCGGAGCAGCCGCTCCTCCTCACCATCAGCAGCCCGCGCAGCCTCCTCGATCTTGAAGCTTCCCCGTGGAATGTAGGGGTCGCCGTGGTCAGCGTGGTGCGTCGGTAAGGGAGCGCGAGGGAACCCGGTTCCCTCGCATCCTCACCCATAAAAATCAGTAAACCCCTCCTGATCCAGTCGCTCCAGCATGCGCCTCAGGCGCGCGGCGCTCTCCGGGTAGGGCGCAGCGGCCAGTTGCTCGGCGGTGACGAGCGCCGCCCGCTGCCACACACTCACTGCGCAGCCCAGGGTCTGGCTGAGCAGTTCGTTGAGCAGACGGCGCAACCGTGGCCCCTCTTCGCCACGGATGCGTGGCAGGATGCGCTGGTTTATTTGCAGATCAAGCGCCTGTAGCGGGCTGAGTGTGCCTTGCGCCTGTTCAATGAAGCGCAGGATTTCGCCAAGCGTACGGTAACCAAAAGCATGCCCTGCAACCGTCATGCTCTGGTGCAGCGCCACCAGCACCGCCCAGATCTGCGTATCCAGCGGGCCAGGGTAGTTGGCGCGAAAACCCGCCAGATCCACGTCGGTGAGCGCAATGACGTTGGCGCGGTCGAGCAACTTGTCGCTCAAGACAAACGTACTCTCGTCCACATTGACCGTGCCCGTCAGCCGCAAATTCAGCGGGAGGCGCAAGGGATTCTGCAGGAACCCGCCGCCCACTAGGGGCACCTCGCTGACTGGCGTCCCCAGATCGAGCAACCCGTCGCTCGTCTCCATCGCCGAGAGCAGCGGGGCGAGGTAGTATTCCGGGCGGGCGAGGTTCAGTTCATCCAGGCAGACATAGTAGGGTTGCTGCGGATCAGCCGCCGCTTGGAGCATGAAGCGCAAAAAGGGCGTGGCGTGGTAGCTGCCGGTGAGCGCATTGTAGTACCCCAGCAGATCGCGGGCGTTGTGCCAATCGGGTTGCACCGCCACCAGCAGGTAGTAGGGATTGAGTCGTCCGGGCGCAATGTTGTAGACCGCATCAGCATAGAGGCGCGTCAGGCGCGTCTTGCCCGTGCCGCTGATGCCGGGTAGGATCACCAGCGGGCGCGTCTGCAGCGCGAGATGGTAGGAGCGCAGCGTCAGTTCGTTGATGGTGAAGCCTCGTGTACGCACCTGTTCGATCAGCACCTCAACCGGCGGCAACCCCGGTAGCGCATAGCTACCCGGCTGTTCGCGCAACAGCGCCACACCCAGCGGAAGCTGCGCCTCAACCTGCTCCATCAGCGCCTCATTGAGCGGCAAGAGCGCCAACACATCGGCTACGAGGCGGGCAGTTAGGTCGGAGGGCAAAGCATCCCAAGGATAGACAAAGCCCGCCCAGAGATAACCCGCCCGCGAATTGGCGAGGTAATGATCGATCCAGAAGCCTTCGGGAGCAGCGGGATCGAGCTTGCGCTGCGCAAAACGCACCTGGCCATGCTGCGCAATCCGTTCCACCAAAGGCGTCCAGACGGGACGAGCCAACTCCCAGAGACGCGTCAACGCGGGCTTACGTGCGCCCCAAAGCTGGAGGCCCACCAAGATTGCCTGCTCGGCGGCGCTCACCGCGACAAGCACCCCCGCACCGCGCGGCGGGCGGTCAAAAGCGACCCAGTAATCCCCAATCGGCTCACGGCGGCCTGGCCCGCGCTGAACCGAGCGTTGGCTCTTGTAGCTCAACTCATAATTCACCCACTGGCGCGGCAGTGCCGTCTGCGCCGCCGCCGCGACTTGCTCGGCCAACTGCGCCAACTCCGGATGCAAATGGGCCTGCACCGCATGCCAGCGTTCAGCGACCCCCGGCACGTGCAGTGCAGCCAACGCCTCAGGAGAAAAAGCCATAGCGTTTTTTTGCTGCGCTGTGGCGGCTTCGCCGCCACAGCGCAGCAAATGAGTTGCGTTTGGGGCAGGCCCCAAGCCCGCTTTTTTCTTTCGTTTTGGCGGCTTCGCCGCCAAAACGAAAGCAGGAATATTCTTCGGGGGAGGCTTCGCCTCCCCCGAACCCCCACCGGCGGGGGCGTGGGGGAACGCGGTTCCCCCGCCAGCACACCTACGCCGTAGGCGGCTTAAAGTAGCGCCGGTCGGCAGGCAGACTATCGCGATCATCAGAGGATTCACCGCTCGCCGAACCAAATTGGGCGTAGAGCAGCTCTAGCATCGCGTGCAACTCAGCGCAGAGTTCCTCAAACGTCAGCGCAAGCAGATCGGCATCATAGAGCGCATCGTTGAGATTCCAGACACGCAGGGCGGTAATCGCGCGCACGCGCGCCGCCCCAGCCGCATCAAACGAAATGATGCTGTCTACACGCATCACGGCGGTGTCTTCGACGAGCGAACTATGCAACTCCTGGATGGCATGGGCGATCATTGGCAGGTTCGTGACATCGCGCTGCTGCTCAAAGTCCAGTGGCATATAGTAGGTCACCTCGACATCCAACGAGGGCCCAGCGTAGCTCTGCGCAAAGAGGCGTTCGTCCACGAAATGCTCAATATTATCAAGCGAATCGCTGCCGCGCAGCGAAAAGACGGTAAACTCCGGCGACCAGCGAAACGCGACGACGGCGCGCAACGGTGGCTCTTCGGGCCCGTTATCGTCCTCAAGCTCATCGGGGAGGCAGGTGATGGTTAGGCTGCGCCCGAGGGCGTGGGTATCGAGCAACTCCTGGGTATAGGCAATATTTAGCCCCGAGCGTTCGATCGCGCCGAGCAGCACAGCGACAAAATTTTCATAGGTGAGCATGCAAGCCCTTCGATAGATGTGGTTGGCTGCATTATACACTAGTGGTGCCTTACGCAAAGCGCTTCAACGTGTGCGCCTGCGCCAGCCAAGCCTCTAATGCCGCTTCAAAGCTAATTTCACCAGCGATAATCGGATCGCGGTACGTTGTCACAAAGCCAAAAAGCAATGAATAGCCCGTTTGCAATTCACGCAGCAGCAACTCAGTAATCGGGCCAACTGTCTCAAACATGCCACTCGTGTGTACCGCCTGGGCCGCGCTGGCAATATCATACGCGACGCGAACAACGGTTGCCGACCAACCCTTGGGCCCGCGGGTAAGGCGCGTGTAAGCCAAGCGCGGATCACCATCAAAGGGCAACCCCACCGAACCCACATTGACAATCAGCGTCTGATCGAGTCGGCGCACAAAAGGGACGTGGGTATGCGCCGTGCAAAAAATAGCCGCATCTGGCTCGATCTGGCTGCGCAGCATTGCATTCGTGGCCTTAGGAAAGAGACCGTCGCGGTCGTGACGAATCGAAGCATGGTAGACGGCAAGTTTGCCGGGGCCAAGGTCAACATGGATGTGCTCTGGCAGTGCGGCAACCTGCACAATATAGTCGCGGACTTGGGTATACGTCCACGCAATGATCCGATTCAACTCATACTCCGGGCCACGCTGCGGAAGGTCGCAGCGCTGATAGTGGCGGTCATATTTGAGTAGATAGCCTTCGTGGTTCCCGCGCAGCACGAGCCATCCGCGTTCGTCTACCATTTGCAACACCAGTTGCAAGCATGCATCGGAACACGGCCCCCGATTGATCGTATCACCCGCCACAATCACCAAGTCGGGCGACCACTGCTCCAGATCGGCAAGCAGCGCGTGCAGGGCTTCAAAGTTGCCATGAATATCGGCGATGACAGCGATTTTTTCCATAGGATGTTTCGCCTTCGCTACTCAGCATCAAAGACCGCATCCACCGCGACGCGCAACTCCGGCAGCAGCAGCGAGGTGGCGGTCGTGCCACGCAGGAAGCGGCCATGCTCGCGGTATGCGCTGCCATCGAGCGTCAGGACGGTAATGCTCTCGTCGAGCGGATTGACAATCCAATATTCAGGGATGCCCCCTTCGGCATAGTCGCCGCGTTTTACCACCGTATCCCGTTCGGGATCGTCGGGGCTGACCACCTCCAGCACGAGATCAGCGCCGAGCCAGTAGGCCTCCTGTTTCCGCGCATCATGCTTGTCGAGCAACAAGAGCAGATCGGGTTCACGGAATTTGCCAGGCCGAATACGCATACGCAGAGCCGAAAAGAGCACTTTGCCCCCCAAGGGGCGAACAAGCGCGACAAAGAGTTCATAGAGCAGCGCCAGCATGGATTGGTGGCGATTGGTGGGCATGGGTAACACCTCAAGAACACCGTCGCTAAACTCGATGAGGCGCGTACTCTGGTTGCTCAAGTGTAGGTAGAAAGCATCAGACCAGAGTCCCTGGAACGCTTCACCATCCAACTCTTCGCCTGAGTCTGTCCATGTGAGCTTGAGCTTTGCCGGTGCGACACTCGTAAGCATAGGCGAGCCTCCAAAGATGAGGGGAGGACGAAGCCATCCCCGACACTCTTCCCCTGCAAAGTGCTTAGGGAAGGTTCAATCCAGCTTTACAAGCTTGTGAGGACACGAGGACGCGAGGACGCGAGGACGCGAGGCTATCGCCTCTTCGCCTCACGCATCCTCGTAAGATTGTAAGGCAACATCGCGCTTTCTGAAACCTTGTCTTAGTGGGCAAAGACGGCATCCACCGCGACGCGCAACTCCGGCAGCAGCAACGAGGTGGCGGTCGTGCCACGCAGGAAGCGGCCATGCTCGCGGTATGCGTTGCCCTCAAGCGTCAGGACGGTAATGCTCTCGTCGAGCGGATTGACAATCCAGTATTCAGGGATGCCCCCTTCGGCATAGTCGCTGCGCTTCACCACCGTGTCCCGTTCGGGATCGTCGGGGCTCACCACCTCCACCACGAGATCGGCGCCGAGCCAGTAGTTCTCCTGGTTGCGCGGATCGTGCTTGTCGAGCAACAAGAGCAGATCGGGTTCACGAAATTTGCCAGGGCGCACCCGCATGCGTAGCGCCGCAAAAAGGACTTCGCCGCCACGCGGCTGCATGACACCCAACAGAAGAGCGTAGAAGAGGGCGATAATGCGCTGATGGGTGCGCGTGGGCATGGGTAACACCTCAACAAGACCGTCGGTAAATTCAATGAGGCGCGTGCTCTGGTTGCTTAGCTGTAGGTAGCGCGCCTCGGAGCAGAGTCCTTGCGTGGTGAGCATGGGGGTGCCTCCTCTATTATGCATGTATGGGCGGACGGAAAACTTGTACGTCTTCCTCTTGAACCGCATTGTAACGCCAAGAATCTCAATGCCTTCTCCCCTCTCCCACAACGTGGGAGAGGCGATGCCCTGAGCTTGCCGAAGGGGGGCAGGGGGTGAGGGCCA
>RSAS01000711.1 GCA_003934145.1 Candidatus Viridilinea halotolerans
CCCCGCGTCCCCGCGTCCCCGCGCCCCCGCGTCCCCGCGTCCCCGCGTCCCCGCGTCCCCGCGTCCCCGCGCCCCCGCGTCCCCGCGTCCCCGCCTCGCTTGCCTTTAAGGAGACCCTATGACCGCCACCCCTGAGCCGACGCCTGCGGCGTTGCGCCTAAGTCCTGATGAGTTTCGGCAGCGCGCCCAGTTGATTGAGGCTGAGGTGGGCAATGTGATTGTGGGCCAGCGTGCAATGATCCGCCAGGTGGTGATTACCCTGATGGCCGGTGGTAACGCCCTGCTTGAGGGTGTGCCCGGTTTGGCTAAAACTACCTTGGTGCGCACATTGGCCGATGTGGTCGAGTGCGCCTTCTCGCGCATCCAATTCACGCCCGATCTGATGCCCGCCGATATCATTGGTACGACGTTGATTAGTGAGGACGAAGCCGGGCGTAAATACTTCCGCTTTGAGCCGGGGCCGATCTTTGCCAATTTGGTGCTGGCCGATGAGATTAACCGCGCTACGCCTAAGACCCAGTCGGCCATGCTAGAAGCCATGCAGGAACGTACCGTCTCGGTGGCGAAGACGATCCACAAGCTAACGCCACCCTTCTTTGTGCTGGCGACGCAAAACCCGTTGGAGATGGAGGGTACCTACCCGTTGCCCGAAGCGCAGTTGGATCGCTTCTTCTTCAAAATTCATGTCACCTTCCCCAGTGCCGCCGAGTTGGTTGAGATTGCGCAGCGCACGACCGGGGCGCGCCAGCCGACAACGCGCCATGTGGCCAATGCGGCGACGATTATGGCCATGCAAGATCTGGCACGCACCGTGCCGATTGCCAGCCATGTCATGAACTATGCAGCCCGCCTGATCACCGCTACTCACCCAGAGAGCCCCGACGTGCCGGCGGTGACCAAACGCTACGTACGCTACGGCGCGTCGCCGCGTGGTATGCAGGCACTCATCCTCGCGGGCAAAATCTTGGCGCTGCTCGATGGACGCTACAACGTCGCTTTCGCCGACCTGAAAGCCGCCGCGTTGCCCGCGCTGCGCCACCGCGTTGTGCTCAACTTCGAGGCCCAAGCCGAGGGTATCACCAACGATGAGGTGGTGAGCGGCGTGCTCGAAGCGGTGAAGGAGGAGTGATGTAGAGAAGCGCG
>RSAS01000230.1:0-375 GCA_003934145.1 Candidatus Viridilinea halotolerans
TCTACGAGCGCATCGCCAAAAACCCGACGCTGCTCAAGAGCGTCGAAGCCATTGCCCGTGGCATCAACCTCGCCACCCCCATCCCCCAAGAGCTACGCGACGAAATGAGCCAACAGGATGCCCGCCTACGCGAGATGCTGCACCACGCCCCTTGGTACGAGCTGCTCAGCGACACCGCCCTTGCGGAGTTGGTCTACCAGAGCCGCGTGACGGGGAAGGGGTAGGGGGAAGTAAGGAGCGGGGAGCGAGAGGCGAGAGGCGAGAGGCGAGAGGCGAGGAGCAGGGAGCGGGGAGCGAGGAGCGAGGAGCAGACGATGACCGTAGGGGCGTAGCAGCGGCCACGCAGGGAACTACTCGGCATCGAGAACCATAGGC
>RSAS01000230.1:475-2204 GCA_003934145.1 Candidatus Viridilinea halotolerans
CGCTGCTACGCCCTCCATGTGGCATCCCGTCATCCCTTTGCGTTCCCATGAGACGGTTAGGGAACTACTCGGCATCGAGAACCATAGGCCGCTGCTACGCCCTCCATGTGGCATCCCGTCATCCCTTTGCGTTCCCATGAGACGATTGATGTCGAACAACCGCTGTATAACGTGATTTCTTGCCACCCCAGGGCGCAGCAGCGGCCTTGGATTCTTGGGTACCTATGAGATTCGTTGGGTGGCCGCTGCTGCGCCCCTACGATCATCTAATGGATTCTCCAACCAAAATGCAATCCATGCATTGGTGCCATCCCGCAAAAATATACACCACACCCCGTCCCCAAAAGGCGTAACGCACCTGTGCTATACTACCCCCGTGCCGCCCAAACGCCCCGCGCAGGCGCGCAGCCGGTACGCTGAGTACCGCCGCATCCCTTGGCCCTGCTCAGCCTGCCCCCTGGTGCCGCGCCGGTCGTGTGGCCGCACATGGCTCTTGTACAACGTGGTGGATGTGACGCCGCACGCTGCGGCGTAATCGTGCGCTCACCCGTCTAGCCGTTCATCCCTCACGTTCGCTCACGGTATGACCGTGCCAACTCCTTGTTTGGCACGTTGCTATAGATGACACCCCTCGAAGCTGAGGGGTGTCCTGATTCACGCCTCCACAACCCTGTGGGGGCGTTTTGATTCGTGTGAAAAGGAGAAGAATGGATAAATTTTCGGCGGTTGCGCACGAGATCGAGCAGCGATTTATCGGAGGTGTGGTACATCTCTGGGAAAATTGCATTTCGATATCCGCATCGGGGGAGACAATTTTTGTATCTTCCGAAAACAGCTTCGAGATTCTATCGATTTCCGAAGACGGGACGTGCTACGACATGTCATTCTTGGAGATTGTCAGCGATCTCAAAGTAAAAGAAGTTTACGTTGAGGACGGCCATCTTGTCCTCAACGTAGAAATTGATCAGTCCTACAGAGACATGAATGTTCGGTTCTATGGAGAGCCGAATATTCAGAACGCGCCGCTTCAATCGGTCGCAGAGCCTCTTCAAGAGATTCTCGACTCCCTTGAAGAGGCTTTAGACGAAGAATTTCCGTCATCGGACGATCTGAGGCGCATTGCTGCATTAAAGATCGTTATCGCGTTCCTTGATACCCTCTAAGGAGAACCCCATGACCACCATCCACGACCACCTCGAAGCCCTGATCGCCCCCTTCCACAGCTCCCAGGTTGAGTTGAAGCCGGGGGCGCTCACCAAAGACCACACTCGCGCTCTCGTTATGCCCTACGCCGATCTGCGCGTCTACCAAGAGCGTCTTGATCAGGTGGTGGGGCCGGACAACTGGAGTGTCGCTTACCAAGTCACCAATGCGGGCGTGTTGTGCGCGCTCACGATTCTGGGGGTGACGAAGACCGACGTGGGGGACTGGCCGCTCGTCGAGGACAAACGCCCCGATGAGAATCACTTAACCACCGCCGTCGCCCAAGCCTTCAAGCGGGCCTGCGCCACCTTCGGCGTGGGGCGCTTCCTCTACAATCTGCCCAAGATGTGGGCCGATTATGACGATCAGAAACGGGCTATTGTAGAACCACAGCGCGTGATCTACGCCATGTACTGCAACGCGGGCCTCAAGGCGTTTACCTCGCAAGACCTCTCGCAAGACGCGGCCCCGCGCCAGCAGCAGCAGCAGCAGCAGCAGCAGCAGCAGCAGCGCCGCACGCCGTCGC
>RSAS01000230.1:2304-5508 GCA_003934145.1 Candidatus Viridilinea halotolerans
CGCAGGACGCGGCCCCGCGCCAGAAGGAGCGCACGCCGTCGCCGCAGGACGCGGCCCCGCGCCAGAAGGAGCGCACGCCGTCGCCGCAGGACGCGGCACCCGCGCCCGCCACCGACGCGCAACTCGGCATGATCGCCCGCCAGATCTACAGCATCAACTCGCTTGCTGAACAGGATGAGGATGCTGAACTCTTCAACGAAGTTGATGAGGTGGGCGACCTCGTGAGCGTCCCCAACCTCTCCAGCCTGGGCAACAAAGAGAAGCTCCGCACCGCCGGCATCAGCCGCCAAGCGGCCTCGCTGATCATTGACAAGCTCAAGCCACTCGCGGCAAATTAGGAGAGAGGGAACAGTGAGTAACAACGAGTTCGATGTGTTTGAATCAGCAGCGCGAGGCGCGTTGCTGATTCAATCTGCGACGGCATCCGCCGCCGCTACCACCGCCGCTACCGCCGCCGCTACTGCCGCCGCTGTGCAGAGCAACAGTATCGCGCAAATGCAATTGCACGAAGCCGAGCTTTGTGTTTCAGAGGCCGCGAAAGCGGCCTCTGAAGCCGAGGCGCTCGCCGCACGCACCGGAAAGCACAACGATCTCGCATACGCTCGTGCCGCACGAGCGTATGCAAACGCCGCACAGTCGGCGGCTATCGCCGCAATTTTGGCGGTGATCGCCGCCGAAACGTAAAGGGAGCGGTTGCGCACCGCCGGCATCAGCCGCCAAGCGGCCTCGCTGATCATTGACAAGCTCAAGCCACTCGCGGCAAATTAGGAGAGAGAGGGAAAAGTGAGTAACAACATTAACGCGTTGGCGCAATCCGCCGCGTATGCGAGGGCGTGCGTTGGCATCGCCTCCGATGCCAACGCTATCTACGACCAAGCAGTGGCAGCGTGCGCCGCCGCTGACAAAGTGAGGGCGGCTGCTGCGGCCTATCTTGCCGCCACCGAAGCCGCCGCCACCGAAGCCGCCGCCGCCACGCAAGACGACCTATCCGCCGAAGCCGCCATTGCAGGCGGCGCAGCATCACGCGAGGTCGCCCACAAAGCCTCCTCCGCCCTCGCCAAGGCTAGGACGGAGGCGAGGACGGAAACTGGAACCGCTTCGGTGGTCACCAGTTACAAAATTATCGATGCGTTTGAGGCAGCAGCGACGGAATCCACCCACGCTACACTCCACGCTACCGCCGCCGCCGAAGCCGCCGCTGTGCGGAGAAAACATATCGCTCGAATTCGTTCGAGCCGAGCCGATCTTTGTGCTTCAGATGCCGCGAAAGCGGCATCTGAGGCAGAGTCGCTTGCCGCGATCAGCGGCGTGAACGATGACCTAGCATACGCTCGTGCCGCACGGGTGTATGCAAACGCCGCACAGTCGGCAGCGTTCGCCGCAATTTTTGCGGTGATCGCCGCCGAAACGTATTAAGGAACCCCACATGGAAGAAGACGATTTCGACCAGGCCGCCTACGATGCGGCATGCTCATACGACGCACGCGACGCAGAGGAGGCCGCATGGGTGAATGCGCCCCACATATCGCTCACCGAGATCACGGCAGCGGTGGTCGTCGAGCAGATCAAGACCGCCAGAGCCGTTTTGACCTACCGCGAGGAGGCCGCTGCCGAGTGGGTAGACGAGGCGCGCCGTAGCCTCAAGGCACTTGAAGCGCGTTGGGTCGATGCCCTGCGCGAATGGGCCAAGGGTGAACTTGTTACTTTAGATACGATCAACTTATCAAAGAAGAAGCGCAAGAGCATCACGCTGCATAGCGGCACATTGGCTTTTCGCAACAAGCCGGGGCGCTTTGTCGTTACCCTCCCGGAATTGGCCCTAACATGGGCCAAAACCAATTTGCCCGCAGCGGTGAAAGTGGAAGAACGCCTCCTCACCGACCTTGTAAGCCGCCACGCCAAAGCTTCCGGCGAAATCCCGGATGGCATGGAGTGGCAGCAACCGGAAGAGAACGGAAGTTTCTCGATTACCTAACCAAAGAAAGGGCTACCCATGCCTGTGATCGGACGATATCCCACCCATACCCCAGAAAATATCAAGCCTGCCGAAGTCTTTTTGGTAGGCGCCTACTACTGGCTTGGTGCCATTGAAGCGTGGGTAAGACTGCTCAGGAAGGACGGTGACATCTACACCGTAGCCGAAGAAGGCCGCACCGAGCGAGAAGTTTTTCCTGACGAATTCTACGATGAGTATGCCTTTGATGACTATCTCAACCGTCGACCAGGTCAGATAGGAGGATGGTAACCCATGCCGAAACCCGTCTCCGCAACGACCCCAGAGCTTTGCTGCGCCACCTGTACCTATTGGACGCTGCGCTACCGCCGTCCTTGGTGCCCGATTCTCAAAGAACGGCTCGAAGGCGATCTTCAAACCCAAACGTGCGATTCCTGGCAGCTTGAGCGCGTAGAAACCCATGCGCGCGAACTCTACGAGCGCCTCACCCGCGTATCGTAGATACCTAGCGCACTTCCCCCCCCGCCCCTTCAACCCCGCGCAGCCCTGCTGCGTGGGGTTGTTGCATACAGAAAGGCAACACGATGAAAAAAATCGTGGAGAGAAAGATTCTGGTGAGGTCGTACACACATAAGTATGTCGTGGATGACTACGACGGAGAACCATTCGTCGAGAGCCAAGAGCGGGAGATCTTCATCAAAGTGACTGCATGGTTTTGCGCCGATAGTTTCACCTATCGGCTCGATACGATGGCGATTATCCGAGCAAACGAAGAGGAGTACGCTTGGGTGTGGGGAGGAGAGAACCCGTTTCGGCCGCTCTCCATAACCATGCCCACAGTCCATTTGGCGGCAGTGCCGCCATACACCACAGAAGCCGACATCAAGCGAGACGCCCTCAGCCGCGTCCGCATCTATGCGGACACGGCACGCAGGGCGTGCAAGGAGAGCAAGCTTGATATGTCGCGCATCAGCGATCAGGGGTTGATCGCGCAATACGAGCGCGATTCCGTCCCCTTCTAGTAGTGACGCCCCTCACGCCGCCCCCACATTCAACCCCGCGCAGCCCTGCTGCGTGGGGTTGTTGCATACAGAAAGACAACACGATGAAAAAGATCTGGCAAGAGCAAGTTGAAGTAGCCAGGTATATCCATGCCTACGTGGTCTATGACGATCATGACCCATCCTACGAGCCGCACGTTCAACGCCAAGAGCGGGCGCTTTGCATCAACGCCACCGCGTGGTATTGCA
>RSAS01000921.1:0-2064 GCA_003934145.1 Candidatus Viridilinea halotolerans
AAAGTCGGCACTACTTATTGGCGCAAACTGTAACGTTGCCACGAACCTTGTCTAACAAAAACTTTCCTCGTCGCGCCTACTCAAAAAAGGCGAGATCTTCGCGCTCGACGGTGGGGACGAGTACCGAGCGATCGAGGTATCTGTTGCCCCGTTCGCATGAGGTTTCGGGGGCGAAGAGGCAGGCATGGCAGGCTGAGGCGTGGACGGTGGTGCCGCGTAGGCTCGGTTCGTGTTCGGCGCAGAGCGGGTCGGAGGCGCATTGCATCGCGTCGCGCAGGGCGGCCTGGAGGTGGCGGCGTAATGGCTCAGGCTCGCCTAGTCCGACGAGGCCGCCAAGCGTGCCTTCGCTGTCGGGGGCGGCGGTGTAGATCAGGACGCCGGCCATTGGTTCGCGCTGCGTTGCGTCGGGTTCACTGGGGCTGCGGGCGTAGATGCGCTCGCGCAGGCTGGCGGCGTTGTAGCCACATTCCAGCACTAACTGGCGCATGAGGGCGTGGGCGAAGGTGTGCAGCAGGACGTAGCGCATCGCCGGGAAGTCGGCTTCGGGCGGTATGAGCCGCCGCGCACGCCGCCAGCTCGTGTGCGAGAGGCTAAATTGCGCTTCGCGCTGTAGGGTGGCGGCGTGCAGCGACCAGCGCTGGACGGCCTCTTCGTCGAATTGGATGAAGATGCCCTCGCCGCGTACCTCGGCGGCGGGTACCCAGGCCGGGGCTTTGCGGGCAAGGGCCATGCGGCGTTGGGTGGCCCCTTCGGGCTGCATGCCGATCTCGTTTGGTGCGTCAATGCGTGTGAAGCCGATGAGGGCGCGCACTTCGCGCAGCCGCTCGACAAGAACGACGCGCTTCAGCACGCTCGCGAAGCCGCTGGGGGCCGCCACTTCGCGTAGCCGAAAGTCTGGTGAGGCGGTGTAGCTGGCCGGGTGGGCAAATTGCTCCCACTCGCGCCCCTTGAGATCGATGGGGTTGTCGGGCTCGCCTTGCGCCTCTTGGGCGCGCCGCTGGACGATGGCCTGCCAGATTTCGCTGTCGCTGTAGCCGATGAAGTCGCCGAACGGGTTGGGTTTCATCCCGCGCATCAGGGTGATGAACTGCTCGCTCGGTATCTGTTGGAGGCTGCTCCACTGGTTTGCCACCAGTTGCGCCAGCTTGGCCGACTCGGTGGGGATGGCGAGGGCAATCACGGTGTCGCCGAACCAGAGGTTGGAGGCGCCGAGTAGGATGGCGCGAACCTGCTGGTCGCAACCTTGCGGGTCAACGTCGCGCAGGTGCGGGCGGCGGCCACGACACTTTGGCATGCGCGCTCGCCCCTCTTCACCAAAGGCTTCGGCGAGGCGGCGCGTCTGCTTGCAGGTTTCGCAGCGGACAATGAGGTCGCGTGCTTCGCCGCTCGGCCCATATTCGATCAGGCGCAACTGGGTTTCACAGGTCGTCGGGCCGCGATGCACGAACTCAACCCACGGGAAGTCGTCGAGGTGGCCGTGTTCGCAGGCGACTAGAAAGCGCGCCGGCACCACGATGGGATGCTTGTCGGTTTGGCAGCCACTGTGGACGTAGCGCGTGCGTTCGGGGTGGAAGTAGTCGTCCTTGCGCGTGAAGAGGCCGTCGCTGAGCGGCGCGAGGCACTGGCAGCGCGGGCAGAGCATCCAGCGCGGGAAGAGGGCGACCGGCACGCCGATGCGCTGTAGGTCGTTGCGTAGGTCGATTGCGCGGTTGCCGGTTTGGACGGCGGGCGGGGCGAGGAGGCGCTGCACCTGGCTGCCGAGTTGGGAGCGCACGGCCCGCAGCAGGCGCTCCTCTTCGATCACGCGGCTTAGGCCGGCATCAACCGTCCAGTCGTCGAGGCCCATCACGAGGACTGAGAGGTGGGGCAGATCGACAATCGCCCCGACGCCGTAGCTGAAGATGATTTGGCTGGGTCGTACTTCGCCCACGCGGGGATTTTTGATTGGGGGCATGCTTTGGTTGATTTCTTTCACATAAGCTCGCGCCAAGCCGCAAAGCCGCTAAGGTTTGCATACCTCGTTGCGCCTTGGCGCTTTGGCGTCACACATAGGCTCACGCAAAG
>RSAS01000921.1:2164-21605 GCA_003934145.1 Candidatus Viridilinea halotolerans
CCGCAAAGCCGCTAAGGTTTGGCATACATACGCCGAAAACGTTGCGCCTTCGCGCTTTGGCGTCATACATAGGCTCACGCAAAGCCGCAAAGCCGCTAAGGTTTGGCATACATACGCCGAAAACGTTGCGCCTTCGCGCCTTTGCGTCAAGAAACCCGTCTTATTTGCAAGGTATTATGGCTAGGTCTCTGGTTCGTACTCCCAGTTCTGCCCGCCGCCGTCGAGGCCGCCGTCTTCGAGGACGAGGTTGACGGTGGGTTCAACGTCGCGGAGCGAGTTGAGGATGGCGAAGAGCGACCAGTCGCCTTCGTCGGGGGCGCTGAGTAGGCCGATGGTGTCGCCGCCAGCTTTTTGGTAGCCGAACTTGGCGCTGACGAGCGAGTCTTTGCGGGTGTTCCAGTGGTCGAGACGTTCCTGGAGGGCGTCGTGGATTAGCGTGGCCCGCTCTGGCCCCGCGATGGCGGCGGCGCGGTGGATCACTGTCGCGAGGGCGGCGAGGAGGGCTGGGGCGTGGGTGTTGACGCGGCTGGCGCCTAGGTTTGGGTTGCAGTCGCTTGCACTGAGCCGCGCCAGCGCTACGAGGACGCCACTGAGCCCGCGGTCGAGCGCCCGTGGCGAGAAGGGGGTTACCGAGAGGGCTTCGACGTGTTGGTAGAAGGTGGCGTGGTAGTGCTTGAAGCGTTCGTAGTGGCTCATGTCGCGGGGCCGTGCCCAGTTGTAGATGGTGGTGACGAGGCCGGGGTGCTGCCGCCCGACCCGGCTGGTGGCCTGAATGTATTCGGCGGTGGATTTGGGTTGGCCTGCGACGACCATGAGCCCGAGACGGCTCACGTCAACGCCTACTGAGATCATGTTGGTCGCCAGCAGCACATCCACCGGGAACTGGGCGGGGGTGCGCTTGCTGCCCTTCTCGGGGCGCTGCGTGGGGTCGAAGGTGGCATCTAGGCGATCGAGCATTTCGGGAATGTCGGAGGCGCTGAGGCGCGAGGTGAGTTCGCGGACGCTCCAGGGATCGAGGAAGCGCGGCGCGAGGCCGCGCTGTCCCATCTTCTTCAGACGGGTGCTGACCGTGTCATCTACGGCGCGACGCATTGCGGCTAGTTCGCGCAGGGCGTTGAAGTAGCCCACGAGGGTCATGTAGGGGTCGGCACGCCCCATGGCTGCGCTGTAGAGCTGCTGGGCTGCGGCGAGGAGGACGACGTAGGCTTGGATGAGCGCGGTCTTGTGGCGGATGCCGGGGGCGCAGATGCCCAGGTAGCGCCGTCCGGGGTAGGTGGCGCTTGGCGGGCGCTGTAGCGCGAAGAAGTTGTCGCTCGCATCGAGCCCCTGGGGTGGGAAGATCGCCACGCGCCGGAAGAAGAGGCTGTGGACTTGCTGGTCGGCGCGGCGAATGGTGGCGGTGGAGGCGATGACTTTGGGGCGTACGAGGCCGCCATCAAGCCTCCAGGTCGCCAGGTGGTCTATGGCCGCTTCGTAGAGGCCAACGAGTGTGCCGAGGGGGCCGCTGATCAGGTGCAATTCGTCTTGGATGATCAGATCGGGGGGCCGCAGCAGGGGCGTGGGCTGGACGCTGGCCGCTGCGTGTTTGCCGCCCTTGAGCGCCGGGTGGCTCTGGGCGGGGTGTTCGGAGGCGGGCGTGAGGTAGCCGTGCCGTTCGCAGTAGCCGCTCACTTGGCCGAAGAGCGCGGTGACACGCCCGTTCCAGGGCATCTGGGCGAACTTGTCTACCGTGGCAATCAGGAGCGACGGTACGCGGTGGTAGATCTCTTCGTCAACGACGATCACCGGCAAACCTTCACCGGCAGCCTGGCGCGCATTGAAGGGACAATGGTGCATGAGGCTGCCGCAGTAGATCAGCACGCGACTGCGGCCCTGCTCCGGCGTCTCGACCACGAGGTCGCGCCCGGGGTCAATGGCTGTTCCGCACCAGGGGCAGTGCTTGAGTTGGTAGGGGCTGCCGCCGCTGGCGGTGCCGCCCTTCTTGAGTTGCTTAATCGCTTCGTCGGCGTCCTCGATCCAGTTGGGCGTTGAACGCTGGCCGACCCACAGGCCAATGCGGAAGGGCTCCGCGCCCCAGCGCGCCGGGTCTTCGCGGCGAATGACTTCGCAGGCGCAGATCAGAGTAGCGGCGCGCTGGAACTGCTGCAGGGTCAGCAGGCGCAGGGTGTAGCGCATGAGCACCGCCACGCCTGCCATGCCGTTGCGCTCGCCGATGACGCCCTGCAGCCGCCGGATCGCAAGCGCGTAGGCGGTGAGCCCAAGGTAGGCTTCGGTCTTGCCGCCGCCGGTGGGGAACCAGAGTAGGTCGGCGAGGGCATCATCATCCCCAAGATCGGATGGCTCACGCAAAGGCGCATCAGATGGCTCACGCAAAGCCGCAAAGGCGCTAAGGTTTTCATCCTCAAGATCGCGGCTTTGCGTCTTCGCGTCTTTGCGCGAGACATCCGGATCGCGTCTTTGCGTCTTCGCGTCTTTGCGCGAGACATCCGGATCGCGGCCATCCGGCTCGGGCGCACGCCGCTCCGCATGGCGGGGATCGCTGAGGGCGGGCAGGTTGAGCAGGAAGAAGCCCAACTGGAAGGCGCGCCAGGTGTGATCCTCGGGCCGGTCGAAGTCGGCGGGAACGGGCGCGGGGTGCTGCTTGGCCCCGAGGCTGCCACGGCGGATCGCGGCGGCGAAGAGCGAGCGGGTGCGCTGCAGCGCCATGGCGCGGTTGGCGAAACGGAAGGCCGCCGCCGCCTGGGGATCATGGTCGAGCAGCGCAATGCCGGCGCGCATGCGCTCCAGTGCCTTGCGACAGCGCCGTAACGCCTCCTCGCCGGGGCCAATGAAGGCCAGCAGATCGGGCGTCGGCGTCGTCAGGCGCGCCGCCTGGCGTTCAATCCAGGTCGCGTAGCTGTCGGCCAGGGGGGCGAGGTGCGCCGCGAACTGGCCGTCGGGAACCTGCGCCAACACCGCCATATCAACGGTTAGCGTGGCGAGGCCCGCGAAACCAGGATCAGCAGCGGTCGGCGGGGTGGTCTGCGGCACCTCGTAGGTGGGCAACACAACCGTCCGCACCTCGACGGCGCAGTCGGGGATGGCCCGCTGCTCGGCATCACGCGCAAGGGTGGCATCCACCGCGACCCCGTGGCCCGCAGCGAACTCCACTTCATGCCGGTAGAGCATAGCGGTCAGTTGGTCTTCAAGGTCAAACTGGTCGCCCACATGCGGACGGCGGCGGAAGATGGCGTTCTGCGCGCTGTCCGCCACGCGGATCTCGGGCTGAAAGACCCAGGCGCTATCCTTGCCGCGTTTCGGCTCCTCTTGGCCATTGACGAGGAAGAGGGTAACGATCCAAGATTCCTGGCGCTTGCGGATCACACCCTGAAGCGTAACGCCAGGGGCAGCCGTGGTGATGACAAGCGGGCCGACTTTGCCGGGCGTAAGCGGCAGCGGCGGCAGCGTGACGACGATCGGCGTGCGTTTCCATGGCTGGTAGTAGCTGCCATCCGGGCGGCGGAAACGATCCTCCTGCACCTCAACCCGTTCGTAGCGCCCCCAGCAAGCCGTGACCAGCAGTGCGGTCGCACTCCGTTCCACGGCGAAGGTCAGGCCAATTGACGAGGGCAGCATCGCGGTGGTGGCCTTCGGCGGCGGCGCCTCGCTCGTACCATCCTCACCGTCGCTCCCGCCCAGTTCACCATCATCATACTCCTCAGGCAGACCGCTACTCCCGCGCGGCGCGAGCATGCCCACGAGGTAGCGCCCGCGCACCGACGGCTCATCCACAATCTCCTCGGGGCCATCCCAGGGGCCGAGCAGTTGGCGGACAACGAGATCTTCAAGTTGATCGCGCAAAGGCGCCTCGCGCAAAGGTGTCTCACGCAAAGCCGCAAAGCCGCTAAGATTTTCATCCCCAAGATCAAGGTCTTCATCCATACGATCGCGGCTTTGCGGCTTTGCGGCTTTGCGTGAGACATCCGGATCGGCTTTGCGTGAGACATCTGAATCACGCCGTTCTACCCATGCCGTGATCTGCTTCGCAAGAGGATCGGAGAGTGTCGCCACATCAATAACATCAGCGATCTCGACCAAATTCCAGTGCATCGGAAGGGCGGCGAAGAGAAACTCGAGTTGCTCTGCGGCCAACGCGGTGACGCCCTGGCCGTCGAGGATGACCTCGCGGCGGGCGAGGCGGTCGCCAACTTCCATGATGGCCCCCGGCCCGGCGGCGAGAATGGTGGCGAGCTTGATACGGTGCATAGATTATCCCCTAGACCAGAGCGGTTCCTGGAGCGACGCAAGGAATGGTGACGGTGCTTCGACGGCGCCGCAGACGAGCAGGGCGCGCATGGCGCGTGAGCAGCCGACGTAGAAGAGCCGACGCTGCTCGTCATGCAGGGCTTCCTCCTCTTCGGGCGGGAGCCCCTGATGCTGGCGGGGTAGCCGCCCCGCGTCGAGGCCGACCACGGCGACGAAGGGGAACTCTAGCCCCTTGGCTGAGTGCAGCGTGAGCACCTTGACCTGCTGCGCGGTGATGTCAATCTGCTTGCCCGCCTGAAAGATCGCCGGCATGCCCAGCGCACTCAGCTTCTGGGCCAACGCTCTTCCGATCTTCTGACTCGTGCAGAGAACCGCCCCGCTATGGACGGGCAGCCGGTAGCGGCGCGCCGCTGCGCTAAAGAAGGCGTGAATGGCAGCGGCCTCTTCAGCCGAATCAGCGACGAGCATAATCTGCGGCGCTTCCCCGTGATGCGCCGATGGCTCCTGAAGCAAGCTCTCTTCGTCACCCGCTGCGCTGTCGCTCAGGATCGCGGCGCAAGCGGCCATAATCTGCGCGGTGTTGCGATAGTTGCGCTTCAGCAGCAGCGTGCGCCCGGTCACATTGAGATCGGCGTGAACCTGTTTCCAACTGAAGCCGCGCTGGTAGAGCGACTGCGCGGCGTCGGCGGTCAGATAGACATAGTCGGGCGACGCGACGAGGGCCAGCAGGAAGCGTAGCGCCACCGGCGAGAGATCCTGGGCTTCATCAATCACCAGCGCCTGGTAGGGCGCGGTTTCAAGACCCAGGGCCACCTCGAGTGCGCCACGTCGGATCTGCTCGTTCAAGACGAGACCCTGTGCGCGCATCAACGCACGCCAGTGGCTATAGACCGCCCAGAGCGCCTCGCGCAAATTTGGCTTGAGCGGCGTGCGCCGCCCGCGCCGCTCAAGCGCCAGGTAAGCCTCCAGGCTATCGAGCGCCCATGCCTCAATGACGTGCAGAAACTCCTGTAGCAGATAGTCAGCGCCAAGCCGCTCAAGGCTCTGACGGCGCACCTGTTGGTCAAAGACATTCGCCCCGGGCATCTCCGCTTGGGCCAGCGCCTCGCGTAGCAATTCAAGCGCTTGCCCCTCAGTCGCAAAGTTGGGCCAACCCCAACCCCGTGCGTAGAAGTGGGTCGCCAGCGCATCCACTGTGCTCACCTTGACGCCGCAATCCGCCGGGGGCTTGCCGAGCAGGTAGCTCAGCAACTGCTCAGAGTAGCCAACCAGGGCGTTGGTATAGGTAGTAAAGAGAATCGATCCAACCCCCCGCTCGAGCAGGCGCTGCACACGGTAGATCGCCAACGTTGACTTGCCGGTGCCGGGGCCACCCTTCACCAACGTCGGGCCGCGCCGATCCTGCGCGACAAGCTCCTGCTGTTCGGGCGTAAGCTTGAGCAGGAAGTTGCCCAAATCCTCCTCGGTGAAGTATTCAACCGCCTCAGGTGTCGGCAACAGATACTCAGGCTGCGCCACAATCAGCGCCAGTTCACGCGGGAAGAGATTGTCGAGAATGCGCGTCAAGTAGCGCTCAGGGATCGTCAGCTCGAGCAGATCATCCTCAGTAGTCGCCGCAAGCGCCGCCGCACGATATTCAGCCGGAATCCGCCACTGGGCGAGAAGGGTCTCGGTTAAGGGGTAGGGCAGGGGTGCGGAGGGTTCAGGGGATAGGGGATAGGGTTCAGGGGATAGGGGAGATGAGGGTTCAGGGGGTAGGGGATAGGGTTCAGGGGAACCCTGCCCACCGAACCCCGAACCCTGACCCCCAAACCCCGAACCCTGACCCCCAAACCCCGAACCCTGACCCCCAAACCCTGAACCCTGCTGCTGCGGCTCCAACATCGCCGCATCGGGCGCAACCGCCGGGGCGACCACATCTGGCAACTCGTCCTCATAGGTACGCTCATCGCGCTTGCGTACGCTGAGGAGCTTCACCCAGCCCCCGCCAATCAAATAGAAGAGACGGTAATCACCGATGCGCGCCCGGTAGACGTTGCTGTAGCCCTTGAGCTTCTTGGCATCGCCATGCGCCGAATAGGGATCTTCTTTCAGCACATTGAGCTTGTGGCTCACCAATTTGTTGACATATTTTGGTAGATTGTGTGACTCGTTGTAGAAGGTTGAAGTGAAGGAGAGTTCGTAGTTTGTCATAGTCGCTCCTACCTGTTATACCAAATCCTGTGGATAGAGTCCGCATCATCAACAAAGCTAAAGCGCATTGGGACACCATGTTCGGCTATCGAAAGGTGTCATCTGAATTTTCTTCGTGAGTGAGTCGGTCGGCATACGGCGCTTGGGTTTCTATGGGAACACGATACCAAAGCACATCGCGGAGCAACTGCCCACCGAGGCCAATGGCCAACAACCCATCCGCGCGTTCGGGGTCGCAGAAGACGAAGTAGAAGACGTTTACTCCATTGTCAAGCCACGTCGCCAAGTGGCGTGCGCTGGTTGGTTCCCACAGCGCACGGGCCTCGCAGCTAGTGGGAAAGAGCGTGATGTAGCGTGTGGCAGCATGGGGACAGCAGAAGATCGCCGGCCCACAGCGGCTGTGGTCATCCGCGTCGGTAGCGTGGCCGTGGTGGATGCAGGCCCCACCACCGATGAACGGCACAAACCAATTGTTGCGCCGCCAGCCCGGCGGATAGCCGTGGTTCGCCCGTGACTCAGGCGCTGGCGCTGGCACCCGAGTCACGGGCGCGGCGCTCCCTTTGCGACGTTTCATCGTCGAACTCCTGGATATTGTTTGCCCCGCAAGCAGGAACGGTGTTACGAGCCACGGGCCACTCGTGAGATCACAGGTAGCCGATTAAAATCGGTACTATGATCGGTATTCATACATCATACATCGACCTAAGAGCAATGACGTACTTCCATTATTTAGCATGCGCTGGAAGGTCACCCTCACACCAGAGAAATAAACCAGAAGGAAGCATCCTAATGGCCTCGATAATACCGAATGAGCGGCGGAGCGCTCGAATCATCAGGCGTCATTCGGCGCTGCACAAGATCTACCTCGTCCTTCAATCGTAACGGCGGTGGACAGAACTCCTTATCGATCATGACGAATTGTGTACCGCTCAACTCCGATACAGCCAGATCGTAGACCAACTCGTGCAAGCCTTCATATTGTTCACGGTTCTCGCGCTCGCTGATATTTTTCATGGGTGAGTCGATGATCAATAGAGTCGGCATGAAAGCATGTACCTGAACGGCGAGTCGATGAACCGCGATGGCAAAGCAGATCTTGAACAAGGTTTTCTTGCCGCCGCTGCCGAGATTGGCAAAAGAGGTATGGATAAGCTCGCCTGTATCTGGGGAAGTTACCTGGGGGAGGAAGTTCGGTGACTGGATTGTCACTTGATCACCATTGCGAAAACCGGGTACGCGTGCCCGAACCAGACAATCGAGGAAGAGATCTTCTAGTAGATCCAACAGAACCGTGATCGGGGTTCAGGGTTCAGGGTTCAGGGTTCGAGGGTTCGCTCGCTCACAACAATCGCTCCTGCCCCTCCACATCGCTCCCGCCTTTGCCTTTGCGCTCGCGGCTTTGCGCCTTTGCGCCTTTGCGCGCGCCCTCTTTGCGCTCGCCGCTTTGCGCCTTTGCGCCTTTGCGCGAGCCTTCATCCGCGTACCGCTCGTGGTTCAAGGCCAGCAGCCGATCCAGCACCGCCCGCCGCGCCGCTTCACTGATCGTGTAGCGTAGCCCCTGCTTCGTTTCGTGGAAGCCGTGCCCTAGATCGAGATCCTCCCAGCCATACGCCGCCGCGACGGCGTTGTCCATTGCTGCGTGTAAGCGCCGCAGTTCAACAATGTCGGCGCTGGTTTCGGCGGGGCTGTGGAAGCGGTTGTAGGTTTTGGTGAGACCCTCTTGGCGTGTGAGCATGATCTGCTGGCGGTGGGTGTGGTAGGCTTCGCCGATGGAGTCTAGGGGCTCGCGCAAAGCCGCTTCGGAGGGCTCACGCAAAGCCGCAAAGCCGCTAAGGTTGGGCGTGCTTTGCGCCTTTGCGCCTTGGCGCGAGCTTTCTTCTAGGCATGTGGGGAAGGGGAAGGTTTCGAAGCAGTCGGAGGGGGTGTAGCGCATTCGTGTTTCAAGTGTTGAGCCTTGCATGCGTGACCACTCTTCATGGAAGGTGCTTTGAAGAATGCCAAACATTTGACTTGCTGATGAAGCAATAACAACGGTTGCTTCTGAAGGCACTTCTCCAAGTGGACGCCACGAGCATGTTAAATATTTTGAGACGCGTGGAATTGCCAACACCCGCTCCATGCCCGCAATCGTCGCGTAGAGATTCATTGTCTGGCGAGCGAATTGCCACCAACGACGAGACCTATCTTTAGCAGTCGGGTTTCCGTCACCCAATTTCTCCCGCTCCGGCTTGACCTTCGCCCGCACAATTGCCATCAGGTCAGGGTAGCTTTCGGCCCGCTCTAGCGGCCAGTCGTGGAAGTTGATCACCCAACGGCTCGGTGATTGGTCGGGGCGGCTGTTCAGGTCTTCGCCGTTGAGGTAGGGGAAGAGCGCTTCGCGGTTGCGTGGATCACGTTCGATTAGCGCATGGGCCTCTTCGGGGCTCAGGACGAAGCCCATGCCGAGCACATACGAGCCAATGAAACTCTTGCCCTGATTGGCTTGGAGGCGGTAGGGGTTGCCGCTGGTCGCGCCGGGGGCGCTCAGGAAGGGCGTAATCCCGCTGACCGGCTGCTCGTTGAGTACAAACGGCCCTTGCCACGCGCCGTGGCGCAACCAGACGTGGGCCACTTCGACACCCGCCGTACCCGGCCAAGGGCGGCTGGGTACGGCGCGTGGAATGGCAAAGCCAGCGGCGGTAAGCTGATCCAAACCAACTTCGCGCGTATCGCCCTGCGCCAGCGTATTGGTCGCCAACAGGCCAGCCATACCGCCGGGTTGCAGCAGCGTCCCGCCGCGCAAGAAGAAGTAGGCGCACAGATCCGCCGAGCCGCGCACGCCACGCGCCAAATACGCCACCAGATAGTCGCGGTAGCTCGTGCCCAGTGCGCCGGTGATGCGCTGGCCCCCCTGGAACGGCGGATTGCCGATCAGTGCGGCGAAGCCCGCTTCGGATGTCTCGCGCAAAGGCGCTTCGGATGTCTCGCGCAAAGCCGCTTCGGATGTCTCGCGCAAAGGCGCAAAGGCGCAAAGATTTTCATCCATAAGATCGCGGCTTTGCGGCTTTGCGGCTTTGCGCGAGACTGTCCGGCTTTGCGGCTTCGCGTCTTGGCGCGAGACTATCCGGCTTTGCGGCTTTGCGGCTTTGCGTGAGCCTTCCGAATCAAACACCTCAGGGAACTCCAGCGGCCAATGGAACGGCCTACGCCCCTGCAAAAGATCGTCCGCCTCGCCTTGCAACTCAGCGTAAAGGGCCGTCACGTCGCGGCCCTCATCGGCGGCGCGCAGCAGCATGGCGTAGCGCGAGAGGAAGCGCCCCTTGCGCTCCTCACGCGCCTTGGGGTCGGGGGCGAGCGCGGCGGCCACCAGCAGGTCGGCCCCCAGACGCACGAAGGTCATAGCCTGTGCGGCGCGTTCCAACAGGTGCGCCTTGTGGGTGGCATCGCGCGCATCGAGCACCGGCGTCGTGCGGATGGTGCCGCGCAGCGCAAACGCCTGACGCAGCGCCTTCTCCACCGGCCCGGTCACCCAATCGAGCTTATGATCGGCCTGATCAACCCGCAGCGACCAGCGGGTGAGTTGCTCCGCCGCGCCAAGACCGAGCAGCGCATCGCCACAGCGCAGCGCGTGATCAAGGAACGAGAAGGGGCGTCCCTTCGCCAGCGTAATCAGCCAGAGCGAGAGCTTGGCCATCTCGACGGCCAGCGGATTCTTATCCACGCCGTAGAGGCAGCGGTCGGCAATGAGGCGGCGGGCGAGGATGAGACGCTCTTCGGGATCGGAGATCTCGCGCAAAGGCGCAAAGGCGCAAAGATTTTCATCCATAGGATCGCGGCTTTGCGGCTTGGCGGCTTTGCGCGAGGCATCCTCATTATGCTCGCGCAAAGGCGCTAAGGCGCAAAGATTTTCATCCACAGGATCGCGGCTTTGCGGCTTTGCGGCTTTGCGCGAGGCATCAACAGCCTCAACCAGCCGCTCAGCCAAATAGCGGCACGCCTGCACAAGAAACGCGCCGCTGCCCATGGCCATATCACACACCTGGAGCGTTAGAATATGCTCGGCGGAGCGCAGCCGCCACTGCTCCTTGGGCAGACCCTCGGCGGGGCCGTGGTAGACCAGCGGCTCCAGGGTGTGCTGCACAAGCGGCTCAGTGAGCGAGCGCGGCGTATAGTGGGTGCCGGTAGCACGGCGTTCGGCCCCGGCGGTGACATAGACACTGCCCGTCGGAATGACCAGCGGACGCGCATAATCATCGTCGCGCACCAACCCGGCGAAAGGCAGCACCCGCGCATAGAGCGCCGCATCATTGCCGCAGGCCGCCCGCAACTGACCCGCCCGCCAGGCATCGAGCGGCGCCGCCAGCGCCTTCCTCAGCGCACTCTCACTGCGCCCGGTCGCCTCGCGGAGGTAGGCGAGCAATTCCCGATTCTCGCGCAAAGGCGCAAAGGCGCTAAGATTTTCATTCATGAGATCGCGGCTTTGCGTCTTCGCGTCTTTGCGCGAGAATTCCTCGTTATTATGCTCGCGCAAAGGCGCAAAGCCGCTAAGATTTTCATTTACAAGATCGCGGCTTTGCGTCTTCGCGTCTTTGCGCGAGATTAACTCCAATTGCGCCAACGAAATTTCCGGCTCCCGGTCACGCGTCCCCGCCAGCCCCAAGATCGGTTCCGTCGCCCGCAGAGCCGTATGGTCAAGCAAGCCCTCGTAGACATGGCCAATCTGCTCAATATCAAGCGCCCGAAACGAAAGCCGCCGCGCCTCAAAGGGGCTACCATCGCGCACCTTGACGCGCAAGATCTGAAGCGCCTCGAGCAGATGGAGCACCGTGCGATTATTCACCAACGGCGGACGGGCCTCTTGCTCGCGCAAAGCCGATCCGGGGATCTCACGCAAAGCCGCAAAGCCGCTAAGGTTTTCATCCTCAAGATCGCGGCTTTGCGTCTTCGCGTCTTTGCGCGAGCCTTCCCGGCTTTGCGTCTTCGCGTCTTTGCGCGAGCCTTCCCGGCCTTCCAAAAAGGGAAAGCGCTCCGGATCAAAGAGACTGCCCCCATAGGCCGGCATGCTCAGGCGGTCGTGCTGGAAGCCCGCGTGGACGGCGCGGAAGAGCGCCAACAAGCGCCCCCAGGCATCATAGCGCCGCTCCAGCACCTCCTCACCCACGGCATCGGCCTCCTTGCGCAGGGCACTGAGCAGCGTCGCGGCGGCGTAGTGCTGATCGTAGACGGCATCGCCCAACAGGAGCAAACCCTGCTCTTCAGCAAAGAGCAGAAAGACGAGACGCATCATAACCGTCAGCGCGGCCTCATAGAGTTCACTCTCAGGCAGATCGCGCAGCAGCCGCCCGCCCTCATTCTGGTCAGCCAAATCGAGCGCCTGCACCAGCAACTCAACAGCGCGGCGCACCTGATAGCCAAGCTGGTCAGTCACCTCCTGCTGATTATGCGCACTGGCGGCGAGCAGCGCTTCAAGGCTCTCACTCGCAGGCACCCCAAAGAGGCGATGGGCGCCCAAGAGCGAACGGAACGCACGCAGCGTCAACGGCTCATCGAGCCAGAGCCGGGCGTACCACGAAGCAAAACCCGTCGTGGCGTTCTCGTCCTCGGGGCGGTCTACAAGCATCCACTGCTCGCCATTGGTCAACAAGCCCAAGCGCACCTGCGCCCCGCGCAAAAGGGTCATCATCCGCGTAGCAGGGGACGCCTGCCACGCCGCACGGGCCACCGGCTTCTCCAGCCCCTGGCTCGGCGGGACGATCATGACGAGGATGCGCGGGGCGAGGTCAGGGGTCAGGTCTGGGCTGATTGGCTCACCAATGACAACATCGGGGCGCAGCACCTCACCGTGTTCAGGGACAGACACCGTCAGCCAATCATCAGATACCCGATGCCCGATACCCGATACCCGCAATGTCTGGTCGGGCAACGCCAGCACCCGCCGCAGCACCCATGCGACCCAGGTACGATGCAGGGCGGAATCGGGCTGGAGGCCGCGACTATTGTCGAGCCACTCCTCATAGGCCAGGCGCAATTCGCGGGCCACATCAGCATCAGGCGCATCGAGGCCCTGCGGGAAAGCATGCATCAGCACCGGCAGCGCGAGGAAGGGCCCGGAGAGATCGAGCAGTGCGAGCCATTCGGTGTGGTGGCGGGCAATAGACATAGGGGTATCTCATGAATATCTCGCGCAAAGCCGCAAAGACGCAAAGACGCGATCCGGATGGTTCGTGCAAAGGCGCTATTCTTTCAGCCCATTCACTAACCTGACGATCCCATCTTTGATGTAGGCTGCACCAAAATTGATCAGGAGCCCAAGCCGCATATCGGCAAGCTTGAGGTAGGTAATCACCTGTTTTTTATGCACTGGCAACGTAGTCTCAACCGATTTTAACTCAACAATAACCCGTCCTTCAACGACCATATCAGCACGAAAACCAACCTCAAGTTCAACGCCATCATAGATCAGCGGAATTGGCTGCTCACACACGACATGAAGGCCACGCTTGCGCAAATCATGCACCAGCATCGCCTGATACGCCGACTCAAGCAAACCAGGCCCAAAGCGTGCGTGGATTTTATAGGCTGCATCCACCACCTGCTTAGCAATCTCATTCTCAGTCATCACAATATCCCTAACGTCTTTGCGCGAGACTGCGCGGCTTTGCAAAAAAATATGCACCTTTGCGTCTTTGCGGCTTTGCGCGAGACTGTGCGGCTTTGCGCGAGCCTGCGCGGCTTTGCGGCTCTGCGTGAGCCTCACGCCAGCCTGCGCGGCACCAAAAACATCACCGCCGCCGGAAAGAGACGCGCCTGGGGATCGGCGTAGCGGGCGGCGATGCCCCGCGTCTCCTGCTCCAGCTCGCGGGGGATCTGGGCGAGGCGCAGACGCAGCGCCTCAAGGTTGCGCCGATACTGCTCGCGCTCCGCCGGGCTGAACTCGGCCAGCGGTAGCGCTTGCTGGATGATCGGCTGCTCGGCTGCGGCCAACTCGTTCGTGATGGTTTGCGTTAGCTCCGCCAGGATACAGGTGATGTCGGTGAGCTCCTGCTCACGCCGCTCGTCGATCAGCCGCTGGAGGCTTGCCGTACGCTCGTTGGCGCGCGCCTCGATCGAGCGCTGCAGCGGCGCGCTGATGGCGGGCCAGAGCGCCGCCAGTTCCTGCTGCATCGCTTCAGAGACCGCTTGGCTGCTCAGCGCCGCGCTTGCCTGCTGCACCTGGCCGACATTGAAGCGCCGGAAACGCCCCTGACTGATCTCACCGCCAGCGACAATCAACTCCTCGTGGAGGCGGTAGCTATCGCCGCCGATCACGACGAGCCGCCCGTAGACGAGAACCAGTGGATTGGTGGCGATGTGGTCGGGAATGACGCGGGCCGTGACGCGGTGCAACTTCTGACGCCCCTCGCCGCTCCAGACCTCGGCACGCAGCAGGCGCATCGCCAACTGCACCAAGCGATGGTTGAGGTGGACAAGCACCACATCGTCGCGCCCCTTGGCGATCTCGTGGTCGAAGGTAATTGGGCGCACCTGCCGGGTGTGGGGATGCTCCAGCCCGACCGCACACTGGCCCCAACTCCCACGCAGCGGCGGCAGATGGAAGACCGGGCAGCGCAACCGTTCGCCCGTCGGGTCAGGCCAGACGCCCGCCAAGCTCGCCGCAGCGAGCGGGGGCTGATCGGCAAGCTCCAGCGCAATATGCACCACCGCCTCCACATGTTCGGGCGTGAGATGCAGCGTATGCCGGCTCTCCTGGAGTTGCGCATAGAGCTGCTTGATCTGCGCGTTGAGGTCACGTTCAAATTTGACCATGCGCCGGGCTGGTTCATCCTTACGCTCGGCCACGCTCGTATCGAGTTGTTGGCGTGTGCCAATCATCGCCTCCACCACCTGCTCGGCAATCACCGGCCCCACCTTACCCAGATCCTCACGGATCTGCTCCACCTTCAGCACCGCCCGCATCAGGAACTCCAAGTCACCCTCAAGCTCCCCGACAGGTGTCGTGGGAGTCTCGCGCAAAGGCGCAAAGCCGCCAAGATCGCTATCAGACACATTACGTCTTTGCGTCTTCGCGTCTTTGCGCGAGCCCTCCGGAGAGACCAGCCCAGCCGGGGCGAAGTGGAAGATCTGCGGATTGCTGCTCTGCCCGTGGCGGTCAATGCGCCCATTGCGCTGCTCCATCCGATTGGGATTCCAAGGAATTTCGTAGTGGACGAGGCGGTGGCAGTGGCGTTGCAGGTCAATGCCCTCGGAGGCCGCATCGGTAGCGAGCAGGATGCGCACGCGGCTCGTGGCGGGGCTGGCGAGGAAGGCCGCCTTGACCGCCTCGCGCTCATCGTCCTGCATACCGCCATAGAGCAGCATCAGGCGCTCGCCCTCGGTGAGCTTCGCCGCCGCCAGCAGCCCCTGGAGCCACTTTTGGGTATCGCGGTACTCGGTGAAGATGATCACCCGCTCATCGCTCCACTGACCATTGGGCCGCACAATCGCCTGCACCCAATCAAGCAACGCCCGCGCCTTCTGGTCAGGGCGATAGCTCGCACTTGTAGCCCACTGGCTCAGCCGTTCCAACAGATCCTCCTCCTCCGGCGTAGGGGGCCGGAAGAGCGCCGTCGTCGTCGCGACCGCATCCTCCTCCGCGCTATGCTGCTCCTGTTCGGTGGCATAGCCCTCCTCGATCTCCGCCAGCAGCGCCTTGAGAATGCCCACCTGGGGGCGGCGGGTCGTCGCGCTGCGCTCAGGACGGGTGGCCGCACCGAGGGAATTGCGGTGTTTGGCGAGCGTCGTCGCAAACGCGGCGGGCGAGGAGAGCAGGCGCTTCTTGAGCAGCTTGAGCACAAACTCGGTAGCCGTGCGCTCCACCGTATCGCCGCCCTGCTGACGGCGCAGGCGCGTATAGGTCTGGAGATCGCGATGGGCTTGACGCTCCGCGTCACTGTAGACAACCTCAATTGCGTGCAGCTCGCGCTGGGGGAAGCGCGGGCGATTGTTCCAATCCACGGTCAATTCCGCCTTGAGGCGACGCACCATCACGCTCTGGAGTTGGCGCTGATCGGGCGGGACGCCACGGGCGAAGCGTTGATTATCGAGCAACTCCAAGAGCGCCGAAAAGCTCTCGGCATAGCCATTGTGGGGCGTCGCGGTGAGAAAGAGGCGATGCTCAAAATGGGGCGCGAGCGTGCGCATGGCAGCGGTACGCAGCGAATCGATGGCGTAGTTGCCCACGCCAGACGGGGCCACGTTGTGCGCCTCATCCACAATCAGCAGATCGTAGCAACGCGGGTAGGCCAGTTCACCACTGGCGGGCAGCGTCTCGCGGAAGAGACGCATCGGCTGATCGCGCTTCAGGTAGTCGAGCGAAGTAATCAAGCGCGGGAAGTGGCCCCAGGGATTGACGTGGATGCCGCGAGCGCGGCGCAGCATGCGCATCAACTCAGCGTCCACAATGCGAAACTCAAGCCCAAACTTCTCGCGCATCTGGTCGCGCCACTGGATCTGCAGCGCCGCCGGGCAGACAATCAGCACCTTGCGGGCGCGATGGCGAATGAGCAACTCCTGTATCACCAACCCCGCCTCAATCGTCTTACCGAGGCCAACATCATCAGCAATAAGCAGATTCACGCGCGGCATCTGAATCGCACGCACCACCGGATCGAGTTGATAATCTTCAATCGCAATCCCGGCACGAAAAGGTGACTGCAGGGCGCGCCGATCGGCAGACGAAGCAGCCCCCCAGCGCACCGCATCAAGAAAGGCATCCAGGCGCAGCGGCGCATCAAAGCCAAGAGGCGCAGGCAGGGCACGCTGGTCGGTAACCCGCGCCCCAACTTCCAGCTCCCAAATCACCTGAAGCTCCTCACCGAGCGCATCATCCTCCAGCGACGCAAGGGTCACCAGATGCTGGGCCGCGCCACGGGCCGAGGCGGGATCAAGGAGACTCTGCGGGAGGGCACTCTGTTCCACCGCCGCCACCACATAGCGGCGGGAGCGCACCTCAACCAATTGGCCCTGTTCAGGCGGGGAAAAAGGAGCCATCGCACACTCCTGTTGACCGTAGGGGCACGGCGATGCCGTACCCATGGCGGTTGCAAAGTCCCAGCAAGCTCAGGGAGTATCCGCAGATTACGCAGATTACGCAGATGAGGAAGCAATAATCTGCGTAATCTGCGGACGATCAGGATGACTTTGCAACCGCCATGCCGCCGTGCCCCTACACCGCGTTCCTTTTGTTCTATTGCGGTATAAAAGAAGCTTCACCGCCCAACGTTGCGCATGCGTTAGCGTGGCGGGGGGGCTTTGTCTTTACGCAATAGCGCAAGTATAGCATAGTCACGGCACGCATGGAAAACCAGTAGCGGTGAAATCTGATCACCACATCCCCAGATTACGGCGCTTCCCGCAGGTACTGATACAGCGTCTCGCGGCTAATACCAAACTCGCGCGCCAGGGCGGTCTTCGACTCATGTTGCGCCCGTAGCCGAAGCTGCTCGACCTGGTGAGGAGCGAGGGCTCTCTTTCGGCCCCGGTAGACACCGCGCTCCTTCGCGAGCGCAATGCCCTCGCGCTGGCGCTCGCGGAGCAGGGCACGTTCAAACTCAGCGAAGGCCCCCATCACCGAGAGAAGGAGCGTTGCCATTGGCGAGTCATCGCCAGTGACGGCTTACATGCCTAGACGCTCGCTTACACTCTTGGCTCCGCCTGATCACATACGGTCGCCTCGATGGGCGAGTGGCATGGGGGCCCCTCCGACTGACCCACGCCAGGTTGCCAAACCTACCCCGACAAAGCAAAAACTGGCAATTAACGCAGCGCGTTAATTGCCAGTTTTTGCTTTGCCCACGGGCACGTCCTAATCTGGCAGGGCTGGTGCGATTCGAACGCACGACCATCCGCTTAGAAGGCGGGTGCTCTATCCCCTGAGCTACAGCCCCACGAAATGGGGGCCATGCCCCACGCGCATGAACGTAAGGGGCCTGCGGCCCCTTAAACCCCGCCCCGCTGGAAAGGGAAATTTTTCGGGGGCCATGCCCCAATACCTTTCAAATAAGAGGAATTTCTTGACGCAAAGGCGCAAGGGCGCAACGTTTTGGGCGTAGGCATGCCCAACCTTAGCGGCTTTGCGGCTTTGCGTGAGCTTATTTGAAAGGTAGTGGGCCATGCCCCCGCCCCCCCACCGGCAGGCGCAATGCGAGGGTATAGTACCCTAGCCCCAAGGCTTTTGCAAACATCACCGCCTCGCGCCTCCCCGCCTCCCCGCCTCCCCGCCTCCCCGCCTCCCCGCCTCGCGCCTCGCCGCCTCGCCGCCTCACTCCTGGCGTGCCAACGCATAGGCAATGGCGTTCTGTAGGCTGCCTTTGGCCACGATTTCGCGTAGCTCAACGCCGATGTGGACAAGGGTTTGGGCGATCTCTGGGCTGATGCCACTCAGTACCACGTCGGCACCGAGCAGGCGGGCGGCTTGTGCGGCGCGAATGAGCGCCCCGGCCACCTGCGTGTCTACCACCTTGACCCCGGTGATGTCGAGAATGGCCAGTTGGGCGTCATGTTCGGCAATGCCCTCCAAGAGCGTCTCCATCACCTGTTGCGCCCGCGCGGTGTCGATGCTGCCGATGATCGGCATCACGACGACTCCCTCCGCGATGGGCATGAGCGGCGTCGAGAGTTCGCGCAGCGCCGCCTCTTGCGCCATGATGATCTGCTCCTGCATCTGCTGGCGTTCCTGCTCGGTGCGCAACTGCTCGCTCATGTCGCGGTTGATCGAAGCAAAACTGATCGGCTGCCCCGCCTCGTCGCGAATCACCAAGCCTGAACACTGGGCCGGGAAGATGGCGCCATCAAGGCGGCGGTAGGTGACCTGTTCAATGAAGTTGTCGTTACTGCTCGCTTGCGTGATCCACCCCGCCATACGCTGATGCTCGTCGGGGGCGAGTAGTTCGGCTCCGTCACGCCCCACCAGCGATTCCGTCGCACCAAGCATCGTCTGATAGGCGCGGTTAGCGTAGGTGACCTTCCCCGCCAGATCGCTGATAACAATGCCATCCGCCGCATTCTCGACCAAGCGTTGGAAGAGGCGCAGTTGCCCGGCTTGCTGCTTCAATTCGGTGAGATCCTGCACGAAGCCGGTTACGCCCAACGCTTTTCCTTGCTCATCATAGAGGGTGGTGGCCAGCAAGAGGGTGGTAATCAGATGCCCATCCTTGTGACGATAGCGAATCTCGCCCTGCCAGAGCCCCTCGGCCAGACACTGCTCAAAGGCGGCCATGATAAACTCTGGGGTTTCACCAAAGACGGTGGTAATGGGCATGCCCAACAGTTCCGCTTCGCTGTAGCCGATCAGTTGGCAATAGGCCGCGTTGACGTAGTTGATGCTGACTGTATCGATGTTGACATTCGCAATGGCAATCGGACTACGTTGCACGATACTGCGGAAGAGCGTATTCTCCTGCTCCAACCGCTTACGCTCGGTAATATTCACCCCCACATTGCCCGTGGCATAGATCTCGCCGCTGCTATCACGAATCGGGAAGCGCACGGAATTGAAGTAGTGTACCTGCCCCTCCAGCATCACCATATCTTCGTAGTAGCCAATCTCGCCCGTTGCAATAACCTTCCGGTCACGCTCTTGCAGCACCTCCGCAATCTCGGGCGGCATCACGTCGCTTTCGGCTAGGCCAATGACCTGCTCAGCGTTCAAACGACCCATTTCAATGGCCGAGCGATTGAGCAAGATAAAACGCCCCTCACGATTCTTGACAATCAGAACCGCCGGCATATATTCCACGATCCCCTGTAGGAGCGTCTGGTCACGTTGGAGTTGGCTTATCTGTTGTTGCGCTGCTGCCAGTTCGGTTTCGAGCTGAACAATGCGTTCTTGGAGTGCAGCGGTATCCACGCGGGTCTCCTTACGTTGCTGAACAGCTTGCTTCTCTACGAAAGTATACCAGTCTTTTATGCGCTACGCACCCTCTAACGAAGGGTGGGCCTGGGCGAACCTGGTTCTCCCAAAACCGCGCACCGCAAGGTGGGCCTG
>RSAS01000921.1:21705-27096 GCA_003934145.1 Candidatus Viridilinea halotolerans
TCTCCCAAAACCGCGCACCGCAAGGTGGGCCTGGGCGAACCTGGTTCTCCCAGAATTCCTCACTGGCAGCGCGGGGGCCGCTGCGCCTGCGCATAGACACGCGCAAACTCGGTGCTGTAGGCGGCGGCAAGGTTACGGTCGTGGATAATCAACGTATTCTCGTCGTTAATCGTCTCGGCGCGGGCGGTAAAATTGTAAGAACCAGTGATCACAATGCGTTGGTCAATGATGATCACTTTGTGGTGCATGGTGTAACAGTTGCCGTCGTGCAAAATATCTACCCCCTCGGCGCTGAGCAAGGGGAATTCGGAGCCGATGCCGTTCGCGTTGCGCCGCTCGAAGACGCCACGTACCGCAACGCCCGCCGCATGGCGCTCCAACAGCGCCGCGCCAATCGCATCGTCGGTGAAGGCGAAAGCCATAACGTCGATGCGTTCTTGGGCGTTGGCCAACAGGTTGATGATCCGCTCACGCACCGGTTCGTGAGGCGAAAAGTAGGTCTCGGCACGCCACGTCTTGCCCTCCACCAACGGATTGGGCGTAGGCCCGCTCTTCATGCTGCCAAACCGTCCGGCATCCATCCGTTCAAATTCGACACTATAATTCATAATAATCGCCGCATCACTGATCCGTAACAGATTGTTGTTGTTGCGGTAGGTGTCGTTGTTGGTCGGATTCCACGAGCCCGTCCAGACAATACGCTGGTCAATGATCACAAACTTGCTGTGCAAAAAGCCACTGCCCTCCTGCCAACTGATCCTAATCCCGCCATCCTCAATCAGCCCGGCCCATTTGGCCTTGCGCGGATCGGCGAGATTCTCGCGGTCAAGGGCGAGCCGCACCTGTACGCCACGCGCCTGTGCCTGCACCAGCGCCTCGGCCAAACTAGTCAAGTTATACTCAAAACTGGCTAACTCGATGCTCCGCCGCGCTGCCGCTAGATCCGCCAAGAGCGCCCGTTCCACCGTTGGCGCACGACGCTGATGGGCAACATCCGGGTAGATAAGATCGGGTGTGGTAAAAAAGACCGCCAAGCGGCCATCGCTGCTCAGCGCCGCAGGCTTGGGTGCCTCCGTCACGAGCCAACCCGTCAAGCTGGGCATGCCCCCCAGCCACCAGAGCAGCACCAGCAATCCTACGAGCACCAACCCGATCCAGGGGTTGCGCTGGCGGCGACGACGCGTTACGACGAGCGGATGGTTGACCATTGCTGCCCTCCAAATCTACAGCGGTGTACTACGCAGGAGGGTAATTACCCCCCTATGTATTACACCGCTGCGCAGGGCAAAAAGTTACGGTCAAAGCGAAAAATCCGCCGTGACGCGAAGGCCGATGGGTCGCTGCGCTTTCATCCGCATACGGGGGAGGGGTTCGGGGCGGGCGAAGCCCTCTCCGAAAATTCTTCTCACCATCTTGAACGTTTCAAAATAGTATCTAAAAAACCATATCTAATCATACAAAAAACGCATACAAACCTGATTGGCTAACATCCGCCCGCGTGGCGTAAGATAGACGCGCTCGGCGGTGCGCTCAATCAGCCCTTGCGCAACAAGTTCGGCGAGAACCGGGCCATAGGTGGCATCAAGGCTCCGACCGCAACGGGCCGCAAAGTGGCTGGCGCTGACCCCCATGTTGAGACGCATCCCCATCAGCATCGTCTCGGCGTAGAGGTCGTGTGGAGTGAGGTCAAGTGCCTCGCCAACGGGCCGCGTGCCCGCCTGAACTGCCGCGATGTAGTCCCCAATGGCCCGCAGGTTGGCATAGCGCTGCGGGTAGCCATGGCCGTGCGCCCCCGCCCCGGCGGCCAAGTAGTCGCTGTTGAGCCAGTAGGCTAGGTTGTGGCGACAGGCGGTGTCCGGGGTTCGGGGAGGGCCAAGCCCTCCCCGAACCCCGGACACCCCTGGCGTAGCCCCCCCCCAACCCCAATTACTAATCTCATACTGAAGATAGCCCGCCGCTGCAAGCGACTCCATGGCAACCTCATACATTGTGGCCGTCGCGTCATCGTCGGGGATAGCAAGCTGGCCACTGGCAACTTGGGCGTGGAGCGGGGTTGCCTCTTCGACAGTGAGTGCGTAGAGCGCGAGATGCTCCGCTTGCCAAGTGGCAATGGTGGTGAGGGTACGCTGCCATTGCTCGAGGCTTTGCGTCGGGAGGCCAAAGATCAGGTCGAGGTTGACATGCGTGAAGCCCGCTTGGCGCGCTTGCGTATAGCTCTGCTGTGCTTCGGCGGCGCTATGGATGCGCCCAAGGCGGCGCAGCGTGGCATCATCAAGGCTCTGCACACCCAGGCTGAGCCGGTTGATGCCGAGGCTCCGCAGACCGCGCAGGTAGCTCAGGTTCAGCACCGTGCCAGGGTTGGCTTCGCACGAGATCTCCGCATGCTCAAGCGGAACCAGCGGAGTAGCAGCCGCGAGGATGCGCTCGAACTGCTTGAGGCTGAGCATGGTCGGGGTGCCGCCCCCAAAAAAGATCGTGTCACCAAGCGCGGCTGCTTCTGGCGAAGCCGACGGCGGCGGACGCAGCGCCACCAACATGCCCAACTCGGCGCACAAGGCATCCACATAGGCCGCAATGTGCTGCTCACTATGTGCGTATGTATTAAAATCACAGTAAGCGCAACGGCGCTGGCAGAAGGGAATATGGATATAGAGGTGGGTCATGAGGAGGAACAGAGGAACAGGAGAACGAAAGAACAGAACAACGAAAGAACTAACCCCCTTAGATTCCTTAGACATGGTTTCAGAAAGGGGCTTCGCGCTTTACCATCGTAGTGCCGACTTTCGTCGGCTGAGGTCTTTGGCAGCAATGGGAAGCCGACTAAAGTCGGCACTACCTATTGGCGCAAACGGTAACGTTGCCACGAACCTTGTCTTAGTTCATCTGTTCTTTTGTTCCTCTGTTCCTCTGTTCCTCTCAGCTCTGTGCCAACTCACGCAAACGCGAAGGGTTGAGCAGGGTGATGCCCGAGCGATCCACATCAAGCAGGTGGGCATCGCGGAACTGGTTGATAATCTTCGTCACCGTTTCGCGGTAAGCATTCACCATCTCGGCGAGTTGCTGGTGGGTGCGCCGCCCGACGCGCTGTTGGGGATGGGGGCTTTCGGGTTGGTCGCCCGACATTTCAAGCAGCACCGAAGCGAGACGGGCAGGTACCGATTTGAAGGCGACCTCTTCAATGCGTCGGCCAAGGGTTTGCCGCTGTTGGCCGAGGCTTTCGATCAGCGCAAGACTCAGGCCGGGAGTCGTGGCACTCGCCGCGAGCAGAGTCGCACGCGGCACCGCGATAACACGGACGGGCTGCAACGCTTGTGCATAGGTCTCGTAGGTATTGGCATCAGCAAGAACGCTATGGCCAAAAACCTGGCCTGGCTCAACTACCTTCAGCGTCAGCGTGCGTCCTTCGCTGGAGAGCATCTGCAAGCCGATCTGCCCATTGAGCAGCAGATAGAGCGCATGAGCGGGCTGGTTGGGTGTATACACATAGCTGTGACGTTTGAAGCCCTGCCGTGTACCAAGGCGCTCAATTGTGGCCTCGAGCACGCGTTGCGGCGCAATATCGCCCGGTGATGCGACCATAGCAGATCCTCCAACCAGTCTTTCTTGAAGGGGAGGGGTGCGGAGATGGCTTTACCCTCTCCACACCCCTCCCCCCAATCTTGAAGTTCCAGAAACATTATCTGAAGAACTAGCGCAAGCAAAAATTTAGGAAACAGGAAGCACCCTTTAATGTATTGTAGCACATTGTAGCCAGAAAATGGGGTAGAGTGCCTAATCTGGCCATGGTATTGGCAACGTCCCCCGAAGAATTCCCCCTTCCAGTGGGGCTTAAGGGGCCGCATGCCCCTTAAGTGTTCATGCGGGGGCGCAAGCCCCACAGATTGTGGCGTGGTGGCGGCGTAGCCGCCATCACGCCACAAAAACTAAAACACCCACTCCCCACCACGCATCACCGCTTCGCTGCTGTCATCAGCGTATATGCCGTCTACATCCATGGTGGCGCAGCCCAGCATGAAGTCTACGTGGACGACGCTCAGGTTGCCGCCCAGCGCGGCGAACTGCTCATCGTCGCGGCTGTTGCCGTCGCGCACACAGGCGCGATAGCCGTTGCCCAGCGCAAGATGGCTCGCGGCATTTTCGTCGAAGAGCGTATTGGCGAAGAGCAGGCCCGTGCGCCCGACCGGCGAACTCGCCGCAACAAGCGCGACTTCGCCGAGGCGCGCCGCCCCTGGGTCGGTCTCGATCAGACGCCGCAATGTCGCTTCGCCACGGGCCGCGCTCAGGTCGCTCACGCGCCCTTGGCTAAAGTGAATGGTGAAGTCGTCAATCAGTTCGCCACCATAGTTGAGCGGGCGGCTGGAGCGCATGAAGCCGTCGGCGCGCCCATGGTGCGGCAGGGTGAAGATCTCTTCCGTCGGCAGGTTGGGCACAAAAGGAATGCCCCCTTCACTCACCGCCCCGCCACCAGCCCAAAGGTGATCCGCAACAAGCCCAACGGTCAGGTCGGTGCCAGGGCCGCTAAAGTGCAACGCAGCGTAACGCCGCTCGTTCATGTAGGCTGCACGCGCTTCAAGCGCTTGGACATGCTGCTGCCAAGCCGCCACCGGATCGGGCTGGTCGAGACGGCATGTTGCGGCGATGGCATGCCAGAGACGGCTGAGTTGGCTCGCTTCAGGTGCGGCAGGCAATACCGCCGCAGCCCAGCCGGGCGTTGGGTAACTCACCACAACCCAGGGCGCCGCGTTGCGCTGCACCAGATCGCTTGCGGGCTTGCTCGCCCGCGCCGCAGCACGCAGCGTCGTACTCACTGCCTCCGGATCTTGGCCCGCGAACAGGGTCGGCGTCGCGGCATAGATCGAAACCAGCGGATCACCCGCTGCAAGGTGGGCGGCGGTGAGTTGAGGCTGCCAAGCGGCAACTTGCTCTAGCGAGTCACGCGATGCCTCCTGCAAGCGCACAAGCCCAAGCTGCTCGTCGTTCCAGACGACATCCACAAAACGGGCACCGGCGCGGTAGGCACTGCGCGTCACCGCCCGCACCAGATCGACCGTCTGAAGATCCGCACGCACCAACAGACGTTGGCCCGTTTGAAGATTGACACCCACACGAACAATCACATCGGCATAGGCTTGTAATTCGGTCGGAGAGCTAAAGGCTTGCATAAGGTACTCCGTAGAGACGCGAGACGCGGGGAAGCTGAAATCGTATAATCGTATGAGTGTGACCAAAATGTGTAGCTAGGGGGTGCGGGGGAACCAGGTTCCCCCGCAGTTCCCCCTGTCCGGCGGGGTTGTAGGGCATCGCCCTACAGATTCCAGTCACACCCAAATCGCATTGGAACACCAAGAATCTCAACATCTTCGCCCCCTCTCCCACAACGTGGGAGAGGGG
>RSAS01000393.1 GCA_003934145.1 Candidatus Viridilinea halotolerans
CTTAAGGACTCCTACCTCGAACAGGTACTGGGGATTTAAGATGCAATTGCCCTAGAAGACATCCCGGCGGCGGTTGCGAAATTATTGGTGGGCATCTACAATGTGCGTAAGATGGTGGGAAACTAGAGGGTCGTTACGACGATGATCACCAAAATTGAAATTGATGGATTTAAGACGCTCCAGGCAGCGACTATTCCCTTGCGCCCATTTTTAGCCTTTGCCGGGCCGAATAATACGGGTAAGAGCAATCTCTTTGATGCGCTACGCCTTCTCTCGCTACTGCCAAGTTACGATCTGCCCGACATCCTCCAAACGGTACGTGGTGATCCTTTCGAGATTTTTTCGTTACAAGCCGATGGAACGTATCGCCAACGGCTACATATCGCGGTTGAACTGCTGCTTGACCCATCATTCTATGATGAGTTTGAAGGGTGGATTACGCTCAAACGCACATGGCTCCGTTATGAGCTTACCCTAGAGCGTGAGGAACATGATCATGGTTCGCGCGTCCAGATCGCTCGCGAGCAGTTGCTGGTCAAACCAAGCGATGATCGCCTACCTTGGGCGGCTTCGAGCGCTTTTAAGCAGATCCATGTTGTAACGAAGCGGCGCAATGCACCCTATATCTCACTCAACCCGGAGGGTGAGATCACCGTGCATCAAGATGGCGCGGAACGGGGGCGACCACGCCTGATGCGTCGTGGTACACGCCAATCTATTCTACATGTTTTGCGTGATGCGGGTGAATTTCCGCATATCTGCGCGGTACGCAACGAACTGCTGCGCTGGCGATTCATCCACCTCGACCCCGAGGCCATGCGTGAAGCCAATGCGATTGATGGCCCTGACCGCATGGATCACCATGGGCGCTACCTCGCCGCTGCCCTGCAACGCATCATGCGTCAGAATAGCAGCGCCCAAGCCGAAATCTCAGCCTGGGTGCGCCAGTTCATCCCCGGTGCTCGCCAAATTCATGTTCGCCAACTTGATGAACTCTATCGCTACCTGATAGAATTGGAGACCCTCGACGGCAGGCGCTTCTCTTCACGGGTACTCTCTGATGGAACGCTGCGCATGTTAGGTCTCTTGGCGCTCCAATACGATGAAGATCAAGTTGGTCTGATCTGCCTTGAAGAGCCAGAGAACGGCGTCCATCCACGGCGGCTCAAGACGGTTGTTGATGTGTTGAAGGGCTTTGCAACTGACCCATTGCAAGAAGATGTTGATCAGAACGAGCTTATTCCATTACGCCAAGTATTGATCAATACCCATTCACCACAACTGGTACGCGAACTAAGCCCAGAAGATCTCATCCTCGTTGAAGCACTGACCCAAATCGGCAATGGTGACGCCTCAATACGGTCTACCAGCTATCGTCCCGTTATGCAACCCAAGTATGGGCCGCTCTTCACCGAAGAAGCCCTTCAAGAGCCCACGCAGCAACGACTTACCGCACTGCTTGAGGAGCGTGACCTGGGCGCACTATGGGTTGATGGCGCTTTAGGGGGCGTACCGTAATGCACACCCTACGGATCGCTTTTGTGGCTGAGGGTTCACGCGATCTGCAAGTGATCCCTGTCTTGATCGAGCGAATTATTGCTGAGGCTCGACCTACACCCGCTTTGCAATTGATTTTGGATGCACAAAGATGGGATACGCGAGTGCGATTTGTGGAGGCCTTTACTACCATTGTCGCCCAAGCTCAGCTACAAGCCGATCTGCTCGTCTGCCACGTTGATGCTGATGCCGCAAACGATCAACAGGTGCGTCAAGCCAAGATCACCCCAGCCTTAGCAAGGCTAGAACAAGATACCGTATTGCGTCTACCCATCGTATGGGCTGTGCCGGTGCAGGCGGTTGAAGCTTGGCTTCTTGCTGATCCCACAAGCTTTGGACAGGCGCTCGGGGTTGGGACAAAGCGGTTCCCTGCATTTCCTCGTGACCCTGAACGCATCAATCGTCATGAAGCAAAGACGCTCTTTGATCAGACCATTCGCGAGCTACTCGGCCAAACCCAGCGCCAACGGCGACGCATCCGGCCAGATCTCTTTGCTACCATCATCGCCCGTGATACAGCCCTAGCTGAACTGCGCCGACTTCCTGCATTTCACAACTTTGAGCAGCAGTTGCTGCAAAAACTTACTCAACTAAGATTTCAATTTACAAAATAGTTCGGCTGTAAAAAATTATCAGTATAAAGAAGCTTTGAGTCGCCCTTGTATAGTGCCGCGAAACGCATCCTCTCCATAATCGTGGGAGAGCGGTCTGACAAATCCGCTCACGTTTGGTAAACTAGATACCCGGTCAAGGTGCCGTGATCTGCCCGACATTCTTCAATGTGCTACGCGGCGATCCCTTGAGGTAAGCAAGTGAATACAATGGGTAACTACTCATTTCTGGCCATCTCTGGCAAACAGGGAGACTTCCAATACTTCATTATTCAACTTCCTTTGCGCCTAGTTACGCGCCTATTACTCTTTGACGAAGTTGAAGTACCCGATACATTGCGCAAAATTCGTTCGCTTGATCCAGCGCTTGTTGAGACAACGACGAACTATCTGATGACCCAAGCGACCGATTATGTCTTAGCTCCGCTTATCGCAACACTCCACAGCCATGTCGTCTTTACTGCACTTACCCCTGAGCATTGCGATATTGGATGGCTCAGTGTGCCGTTCACGGCGCCGATCATCATTCAGCACGGGCAGTATCAGCGTGCTGCGCTACAGCAGTTTCTAGCACAGATGCCTGAGCGTGGCAATGATACGCTTCCCGTTATGCTCGTACCCGACCCTGATTTTGTGCGCTCCACAAGGCTGTATGCAGACTTTCAGCAGATGACAACGCAGGGAACGCTCTCCCAACGTGTCCTCTACGCGCATAGCGATCTTGCCATATTTGTACGTCAGTTGATCGCTAATGTTCCCCTTTTTCGGGATCGTATCGAACTCGAAAAGACGACCATCTCGAATCGTTCGACTGCGCTCTTTACGCTCAGTGCCGTCTATCAAGCAACGCAGGCGCTGCTCCATACGCGCAAAGATGAGACAATTACTGCTGAACAAGCGCTGCTCGGCGAACAGTTCTGGTGCCAGTTGGGTGAAATTATTCCTCAATGGCCGCAACTCATTCGCAACGAAGTTACACCATCATATCTGCGCGAAAACTATGTTCATTCTCACACTGTCACGCTTGTAGCCATTGCACTGGCAGGAGAGGCGCTCATTCAGTCTCATCCAGACGATTGGAGCAAACGACTTAAGATGCTCGGTTCAATCGACTGGTCACGTAAAAACACGCGCCTCTGGGAGGGTCGCGTGATGATGCGCGGTCGTATGAGCAAAACACGCGATAGTATCAAATTGACCACCATTGCACTCAAGCGTGTGATGGGCCTCACTATTGCCGAGCAGGAACACGCCCTAGAGCAAGACCTGCTTCGTTTACACGATACGCCGTAACGCGATGTTGCGAAACACTTCCCGTTGGTGCCATTGCAAGGCGCTAGGTGCAGGATGCAAGATGGGGGCTTCGGGCAGGTGCAGCGCTGCGTCATGCAACCGACGCAACGGCTCGGTCGCCTGCTCGTCGGGGTCTACCACCGGCGAGATGATAATCTGGTAGGTGGCAGGATTAATCCCGATCAAGCCCTCGTCAAAGGCCCAATGGTGCAAACCGCACAGCGCCATGCCGTTGCGCGGATCGTCGTTGTGGCTCACGCTCCACGGCACAATATGGGCTGCGCTGACGGCGGTGCGCCCTTCGGGGGTGACAATGCGGATTTTGCATACGGCGCATGTGTGCTGATAGGCGGCGACGACAGTACGCCGAAAGCCGGTCGAGCGCGACTCGGTTGCGTACTGCTCGGCCAGATCCGGCGTCTCTTTGAGCGTAAACGGCTCACGCGCACGCTTGATCAGGCTACGGCTATACTCAAACGAATGTGCGGTAATCACCCCAACTTCGACGAGCGCAGCACGCACATGCGGCGCAAAGTAGGTCTCAACCAACACGCGGCGCAAATCATCGCGTGCGTGCGGCACCAACAGGAGCGCAAACAACTCAGCATCCAACTCTGCGCCAAGCACCGATTCTTCCAGGGTTTTCAGCGAACGAATCTGCGCATGCAGCGCCTGCTCTTGACCCGGCACTGCTACAAGATGCCAAAATCCATCACTCTTCAGATGGTAAAAGGGCAACGCGATATTGCCTTTACGCTCACTCCCCATCACAGTTCGCCAATAACGGTCAAAGAGATCGATCAGATCAGCATGAAGCACCACCAGCGGCGCATTGATCTCACCCTGTGCAACCAAATCCAACACACTGAGCAAGAGCAATGCTTTGTGGGGCGCACCACCATTGGTTGCCTCGTCCCAACGACTAGGTACGCGGTCAATGCGGAGTTTGGCGAACGTTGTTTTGTACTTTTCAAGCATGAAAGTATGGTTCAGTGAAGAAGCACAGCAAAACCACCAAACCAAAGGTAAATTTCCCACTGCGTTCAACTATACCATACCGCAGGCACAAACATGCAACGGATGCAAAGAACGCTCTCATAGGCGCTTAAGAGCGTACAGAAAATCTGTACGCTCTTAAATCCACAACGTGGGAGAGGCGTTGCCTGGTTGATGAGCCTGCATCCACTCCATTGGAATGGGGGTTTTGCGGGGGCCTGGCCCCGCAACCCCGCCGCGGCAGCGGCAAAAAGCGTACCTTGGTTACGAACCATGTCAATTGCCAAAAAACCAATTGGGTGTGACCAAAAGATGTAGGGCTACGCCCCACACCCCGCCGGACAGGGGGAAATGCGGGGGAACCAGGTTCCCCCGCGCCCCCTCCCTACACGTTTTGGTCACACCCAAACCAATGTGTGCGTCCGACCGTATCTTTTTGCCCTTTTTTGCGGTATATACATGGGAGCATGAAATGGTCCTGCTCCACTCCCGCTGTGTGAAGGGCGTTATGGCTGGAACCAATCATCCGTTGAAGCGTCTGGTGACCATGGCCGCTGATGATGTTGCTGCGTGGCTCTTCGATGGCCCCGTGCGTCAGGTGACGACGCGCCCGGGCACGTTTCCCCCCCCGTCGGATGAACTGGATAGCGATCTGGTCTTTTTTGTCACCCTGGCCAATGGCCGCGAGGTGATTCTCCACCTTGAATGCCAAGGGCCGGGGACGGATCGCCCCATGCCAATCCGCATGCTCGACTATCAAACGCGGCTCGCTGTGATCTACCCTAAGTTGCCGGTCTATAGTGTGGTATGGTATGTGGGTAGTGGCGTAGGTGCGCGCGACGAGGGCATGCATGAGCGTGCCGATCTGGACGATCAAACCTATCTCGCGTGGCGCTATCGCGTCATTCGGCTCTGGCAACTGGATGGCGCGGCGCTCTTGGCGTTGAACCGCCCGGCCCTGCTGGCGCTGATCGGCCAGACACGCTTGTGCGATCCCAAACCCATCCTGAGCCAAGCGGTACGCCAGATCATGGAAC
>RSAS01000241.1 GCA_003934145.1 Candidatus Viridilinea halotolerans
CCCGCGCCTGCGCCCATCCCGCCGACGGCCCGTATCCCGACGGCGGCCCCGCCGCCCGCGCCTGCGCCCATCCCGCCGACGGCCCGTATCCCGACGGCGGCCCCGCCGCATGCACCTGCGCCTGCGCCAAAGGCCGCCCCGCCGCCTGCACCTGCGCCTGCGCCAAAGGCCGCCCCGCCGCCTGCGCCTGCGCCTGCGCCTACACCCGCCGCCACGGCCACGCCGCCGCCCGCCGCCCGCCGCCGCAGTTGGCTGGGATGCTTCGTAGGGCTCCTTTTAGTTATTGGATTGGCGGTCGGCGGCATCCTCTTCGCCTACCCGGAGTTGCTCCCCACCGCCGCGCCCAGCGTAACAGCGACACCGGTGGTGCTGGTGGAGCGTCAATTCAGCTATAGCTTTGATATTCAGGTCAACGAGGGCAGCTCCGCAACGGTGATCAACAATGCTTTTGTCGAAGCCTTTGACACCTTTGCAAGTGCCGAATGTAATTGTCGCCCCCAAATTATTGAAGGGTCACTGATCTTTGCGACTGGGCCAGAACAGACCAGCACTGATGGGCGTCGCGCCACTTACCGCGCCACCGTCGAAGCGCGGGCGTTAGTGCCGCAGGAGTGAGGATTTAGGGAAACGGATTTTGCGGTATTGCGCTTCCCCTACTCCTTCCACTTACTGCGTGGAATCGCGCTGAGAGCGGTGTAGACCGCAACCGGCGTTCCTAGCGTCACGCCTTCAGGGCTGAGGGGGCAGAGATACGCGTATACCTCCACCCCTGCGGCGAGGGCAAGACGCAGCGCCCGGGCGAAGGCGGGATCAAGCTCCTCGTCAGGGACAAGCGCACGGGCAGCGGAGCACTGGATGATGAAGAGCACCGCGCAACGTTGGCCCCCCCGCGCCATTTGGCCCAAAAGTTCGAGATGTTTGCGCTCACGCTCGTTGGGCGCATCGGGAAGGTACGCGACCCCTCCCACCACGCGGGTCGCCGCCTTGACCTCAAGTAGGCAGGTGTGCAACCCCTCGCCCAGGCGAAATTCAAAGCGGTGGCTACCGATCATCGCCTCGCGCTGCATGCGCGTGTAGCGCGCAAATTGCGGCAATGCCCCTTGCGCCAACGCTGCCACCACGAGGCGCTGCGCTAGATGCGGATCAAGCGCAACCAACTCGTCACCACAATAGACTCCTACCACCTCAAGCGCAGTCTTACGCCCTGCCTCCTCACGAGGGGCCAAAAGAAGGCGCGTCCCGGGCGTCAAGCCCTCGGGCAGACGCCCCCGATCATGCAGTTGGACACGCACCAGACGCCCATTGATTCGCGCTTCCACCAACATCTGGTTAGGCCGCGCCACCAATATCGCTTCAGTCAACGGGCCAGTCGTCGTCAGCGGTACACGAACGATCATCTCTCATCCCTCCAACCACATGCACTGGTACGCTTCCAGTTGAAATTCGCCTTCGGCGTGTATCGTCTGGCCGCTGATCAGGTCGCGGAACTGGTAGCCTGCACCGTGCAGCCGCACGCGATTGCCCGCAAGACGCTGCGTCCCTTCGCTGAAGTTGGCCAGTACGACGATACGCTCGCCGTTGTGTTGCCGTACGTAACCCAGGATCTGCGGGTTGCCCGTGGCAAATACGTCGAGCCCGCCGCCCGCAAAGGCTTCGTGATTCTTACGTAAACCAATACGCTGCAAAAGCCCCTGGTAGACATGCCCCTCTGGGCGCGTCTGATCATCGCCATAACGCTCGCGCGCCCAATCAAACGTAACCCGATGCACCCAGCGGCTATCGTCCGCCCGCGCCGGATCGCGGGCATAGCCGTAATCATTCAGCGTCGCCAACTCGTCTCCCAGGTAGAGCAAGGGTATCCCGCCGCTGCTCAGCATGACGCTAAAGAGCAGTAGGATGCGCCGCACCGCCAGATCGATCAGATCTGCATCGCCCGCCTGGAGCGCCTGTTCCAGCCCCGCCAGCGAAGCCAACGTGCCACTCACCCGCGCATCGCCCGTGGCCGGGTTGGCCTGAAAGGGGACGCCACGGGCGAATGAGGCCGCATGATCGCCCACGTAAAAGGCATTGAGAAAGCGGCGATGGCCCCACGGATCAATGCCGAGCGCCCGTGCATCGTCGTCGTCAAATGTCCAGCCAATATCATCGTGGACGCGCAGGTAGTTGACCCAAGCGCACCCCGCTGGAATCGTCCAGCGCGTAGCGAGCGCCTGGCTGAGCAGGCGCACCTCGCGGGTCGCCAACGCCTCCCAACAGAGCGCCATAAACAATGGGTTGTACGAAAGTTGCGCCTCTTCCAGCCCAAGATACTTCACCACCTCGTCGGGGTGGACAATCGCCTCCGACTTGAAGAGCAGCGCCGGGCAGACGATGCGCGTCAGGGCGTTGTAAGCCTGAATGATCCAGTGGGCTTCCGGCTGATTTTCGCAATCACTCCCCATGCGTTTCCAGATGAAGGCCACCGCATCAAGGCGGAAGACCTCAACTCCTTGGTTGGCCAGAAAGAGCAACTCCTCACCCATCGCCCGAAAGACGGCGGGGTTGGCGTAGTTGAGATCCCACTGGAAATTGTTGAAGGTTGTCCAGACCCAACGGCGCATGCCTGCATCCCAAGTAAAACTGCCCTTGCGTACCGTGGGAAAGATTTCGCGCAAGGTCTGGTCATACTGATCCGGCAGACGACGATCGGGAAAGAGCAAATAGAACTGCGCGTAGTCCTCATCACCCGCCCGCGCCCGTTGCGCCCACGTATGCTCATCCGAAGTATGGTTAAAGACAAAATCGAGCACCAGGCTGATTTTGGCTTCCCGCAGGCGATCGGCCAACTCTGCCAACTCCGCCATCGTCCCTAGTTCAGGATGCACCTCACGGTAACTGCTCACCGCATAGCCGCCATCGTTATTGCCCGCCGGGGCCAGAAAGAGCGGCATCAGGTGCAGGTAGGTCACCCCAAGGCGCTGCAGGTAGGGCAATTGCGCCTGCAACCCCGCCAATGTAGTGGCAAAACGATCGACATAGAGTACAGCGCCGAGCATCTGCTGCGCCTGGTACCAAGTGGGATCAGCCTCACGCGCCGCATCGAGCACCCGCAGTTCGGGGCGACGCTCGCTCCAAGCCCGTCCCGCCGCGAGCAAGAGTTGCTCCAGTTGGTAGAAAAAATCGTATTGCCCGCCATAGAGCCGCAGCAGCAGGTCGAAGAGGCGCGGCCATTCGCGCTGCAACCGCGCCTCAAAGCGGGCATAGCCCGCCGGATCTTGCGCCTGCGCCTCAGCCAATGCGCTGCGCACACGGGGCAAGAGCCGCTCGAGCGAGCGGGCCGATTCAATGCGTAGCCAGTTCGGATCGTGCATAGAGCTCCTAAATCCACTACTTTTCAAGTAAGGACGAGCAAAGACCTCACAGGTCTTTGCTGATGGGGTTCTCATGCGTCGGAACAGACCTGTGAGGTCTTATGCGAAGGGTATTGCTCCTACATCTACAACAACCCCAGCCGTTCCTTCAACAACTCCTTCTGCACCTTGCCCATGGCGTTGCGCGGTAGCGCCCCCATGATGTGGAAGGTACGCGGACGCTTGTAGGCTGCCAGGTGTTCGCGGCAGTAGATCGTGAGGTGCGCCGGATCGGGCGGTTGCGCCGGTTTGCTGGGCACAATCACCGCCACCACATGTTCTCCCAGATCGGGATCGGGTACGCCCAAGACGGCACACTCGGCGACGGCGGGGTGGTTGAGCAGCAACTCCTCCACTTCGCGCGGGTAGACGTTGTAGCCCCCGGTGATAATCAGTTCGCGCGCCCTGCCGGTAATCGTATAGAAACCATCCGTGCTGCGCCAACCCAGGTCGCCCGTGTTGAACCAGCCATCGGCCTGCAGCACCTCGGCGGTGGCGTCGGGATTGCGCCAGTAGCCCGCGAAGACATGCGGGCCACGCACCTGGATCTCGCCCAGCGCCCCGTCGGGCAACACGTCGCGCGTCTGCACATCCACCACCTGCGCCTCTTGGTTGGGAAAGGGTACGCCCACCGTCCCGGCCCGCCGTTCGCCGTCGTAGCGATTGCCAATATTCATGCCGGTCTCGGTCATGCCGTAGCGCTCAAGGATGCGTTGCCCAAAGATGCGCTGGAACTCCAGTTGCGTTTGCGGCGCTAGCGGGGCCGAACCCGCCACACAGAGGCGTAGAGGAAGCGGCGTCGGCGCTGGATTGGCTATCGCCGCAGCGGAGGCATGCTCGCGGAAGGCATCGATCAGGCGGGTGTACATTGTAGGTACGCCAAAGAAGAGCGTATGCTGCCCCGAACGCAGCGCCGTCAGCGTCTCGGCTGGCACAAACCGCGGATGCAGGCTTATGCTCGCCCCCGCCAAGAGCGTGCCATGCACACCCACCCCCAAGCCGTGAATGTGGAAAAGTGGCAAAACGAGCAACAAATTGTCGTCCGCCGTCCATTGCCAAGCCTGGCCCACCGCCCTACTGTTGGCCAGCAGGCCGCTATGGGTAAGCATCGCCCCTTTCGAGCGCCCCGTCGTGCCCGACGTATAGGCCAGCATAGCCAACTGATCGGGCTTGGGCACTTCATCGCGCCACGCGACGGCATCCTTTCTTTGCACCTCATTCGTGGTAACCACCAACGTCGCCCCGACCGAGCCCGCCGCCGCCCCAATGTAGGTTACGCCAGCGGCATCACACAACACCATGCGCGGCTCACTATCGGCCAAAATATGGTTCAACTCAAATTGGCGATACTGCGTATTGATCAACACCGCCACCGCACCCGCCATTTGTACGCCCAGATAGGCAACAAGAAAATTGGGACTACTCGGCAAAAAGAGGCCGATCCGGTCACCACGATGGATGCCCTGCCGTAAAAAATGTTCGGCCCAACCTGCAGCAAGCCCCGCCACCGTCTGATAACTAAACGTCTCGCTGCCCCACTGCAAGCAGGGGCGATCCGGATCAGTTGCAGCATGGTGCAACAGCGCGGCAATGATCGAGCTTGGTGGTTGATCTGACATCGGAAACTCCCTGGATTGACAATGGCCTATACGTTGTTCGCTAAAGCGTTATAATAATTGAAGTAGCACCAAGTATTTTGGTACTGCGCCCCATGCGCAGTAATTTACGGGGGCCATGCCCCCGCGCCCCCGCCAGGGGGGTGTTTGTTCGGGGGCCATGCCCCCGCGCCCCCGCCGGGGGGGGGAGATGCTGCGGGGGCGAGGCCCCCGCGCCCCCGCCCGGCGGGGGAGATGCTGCGGGGGCATGGCCCCTTCAAAGGGCTTCACCTGTTATGGGAAGGGCTTCCCAATGCGGTAAAACGCCTCATGGGTGCGTGCCAACACGTAAACTGCATTGGGACGGGCCAAACCGGGGCTGCGTACCGCAAAAAGCGGCAGTTTATCCCCATTTGGTGAAACCCTTTGAGGGCATGGCCCCCGCGCCCCCGCGAACCGTATTGCAACGCCAAGAATCTTGAGGCCTTCCCC
>RSAS01000017.1 GCA_003934145.1 Candidatus Viridilinea halotolerans
ATCCCCTAGTGCGGGGATGCACGAGTTTTCTGCCCACTCTTAAACGTTTGCGGGAGGGGAATGACGTTATTTGGCGGCAGTGTCGCTTCAATGGGAAAACGGTAGTACCCACATCCCGAACCCCGAACCCCGAACCCCAAACCCTAAACCCTGAACCCTATCGCACCATCACCTTCGCCCACGGCGACACCAGAACCATCAAATGGTTGCGGCACGCCCGTGGCGCCACTCCACTCAGCGAAGGAACCCACGCCATCACCCGCATGCCGGGCCTCTTTCACTACGGCATGCTTGGCGACTCCTTCTTTGTGTGGGCCTAGCCTCATGGCTTTTCAAGGAAGGCGGGGTTTTTGACGCGAAGGCACAAAAGCGCGAAGGCGCACCTGCGCCTTCGCGTCACAGCTTGGCAGCTTTCAGGGTACGTCCAGCAACAAGCCCCCCGCTTTGCGGGGGGCTTGTTGTGTTTCTGCAGCGCACATTGATCGCGCTTGTGGCTTATGCTCCGCTGGGGCGGGTGGGGGCGGCATCAAGGTGGCGTCGGAGGGCCTCGACTTCCCCGACGAGCCGCGCCCGCGCCTCAGATCGGGTGTGGGTCAGTTCCGCGATGTGGGCCTCAAGTTGGCGCTGCATATCGGCGAGCCGTGCCTCGGCGATGCCGGTCGCGGCCTGGGCCTGGACGAGCGCGCTACGGGCGTCATCGCGCTCCTGTTGCATCTGTGCCACTGCGGAATCGAGATCGTCAACCTGATTCTCCAAGATGTTGATCGCATGTTCCGCTTCCGCCGTCTCCGCACGCGCCTGTGCGACATGCTTTTCGGCCTCGGCACGGGCGTATGCGACCTCCTCGGTGGCACATGTGATTGCGATATGCCAGATGTTCTTCACCAGTTCATCCATCTTTTGCTGAAGCATGTCTGGTACGGGCGGCAGTGATGATGTCACGAGGCGTTGTGCCTTCCATGCATCAAGGTGACGTTTCACTGTCGTAAAGGAGCCTCCTCCAATGCGAGCGTGGATGCGGACGATGCTCGGCTCTTGACCCGCATCATGCATCTGTTGGGCTATCGACCAGACGATCTCCTCGGTCGCGAGTTCACGAGCCACTTGAAACCTCTTTCCTTTCACGCTCCTGCGTGGC
>RSAS01000209.1 GCA_003934145.1 Candidatus Viridilinea halotolerans
GGTGCATACCCCCCCCCACGTCGCCGTCGAAGAGGTAAGCGTGGGCCACGTCGTAGGAAGGTTGTAGCCTGTGCACTATTTCTAACTACAATTGTCACAAATAATCCATAGACCACAGCCCGCGCAGCGACTACAATAGGCTATCGTCCACGCCACACTATGTTGGGGCAACACCACAACAACGTAGCAACTTAGGAGGAAAAGATGAGCTTCGCAAGCAAACTCAGCGACATGCCGATGGATCAAGCTCTGCGTATCTTTCAACGCGGCACCCGCAGTGGCAAGCTCATGATCTGGCGCGCCGAAGAGCGTGGCGTGATCTGGATGCTCAATGGCCAAGTTGTCCATGCCATTGTCATCAACATCACCGACCGCAGCCTCCTGCACACCAGCGAAGCCGCCCTGCGCCACCTCCTGACCTGGGACGAAGGTCACTTCCGCTATACGCCCGAAGCGGCTGATAGCATTTACCCTGTTACTATTAGCAAGCCCACCTGCGAAATCCTGGCTATGGCCGAAGAGCCGCGCCACGCCAGCGAAGTGCGCGAGCATGCGGCCCACCTCACCCCCGATACTGTACTCGCTGCCCTGCCCCAAGTCGAAGGCAAGAGCCAAAAGCTACAGATGAGCGCGATGGAATGGATCATTCTCGTCCGTATCGGCCAAGAGCGCAAAACACTCCAAGCGTTAGCCACCGAGTGTTCCACCTCGTTTGAACACATCGCAGCGATGGCAACCACCCTGCTTGAGCATGGCCTTGTGCGCCCCGTCACTCCCCGTTTCGCGAGCGCCGCCCGCCACAAGGTTCAAGCAAGCGCCAGCTAAGCTACCTTTTTCCTCACGCACAAGAGGGGATGCAGGGCGTTGCCCTGCATCCCCTCTTGTGCATGGTTGCGCCTTGCGCATTAACTTTAGGGGCCTGCGGCCCCGCCAGGAGGGGGAATTTTTCGGGGGCCATGCCCCCGAACCCCCGCCAGCAGGCTCGCTAGGGGCCTGCGGCCCCGCCAGAAGGGGGAATTTTTCGGGGGCCATGCCCCCGAACCCCCGCCAGCAGGCTCGCTAGGGGCCTGCGGCCCCGCCAGGAGGGGAGATTTTTCGGGGGCCATGCCCCAATACCTTTCAAATAAGGGAGAGCATA
>RSAS01000599.1 GCA_003934145.1 Candidatus Viridilinea halotolerans
CCCCGGCGGGGGGGTGGTTTTGCGGGGGCCTAGCCCCCGCGCCCCCGGCGGGGGGCGTGCCGAAGACTTCATGCAATGCCGCGGGGCGTAGCCCCTGTAAATCCTCCATCCCAGAGGCGAGATAGCTTATGCAGCGTACGATTGTTGGTATTGATGTCGGAACAACGAAGGTTTGTACGATTGTGGCCCAACTGAGCGATGCAGGGCGTCTCAACATCCTTGGGGTGGGGGTGACGCCCAGCAAAGGGCTCGATAAGGGCGTCGTAGTCAATATTGATGATGCCGTGAGTTCCATCGAGAGCAGTGTGGAGAAGGCGGAGCGGCTGAGTGGCTACCGCATTGGCACGGCATTTGTAGGGGTAAGTGGCCGCCATATCTCGTCGCTGAATAGCCGTGGGGTGGTGGCGGTGCAGCGTCCCGACCAAGAGATTACACGCAATGATGTTGCTCGTGCGGTAGAATCGGCCCAGGCGGTGGCGATTCCAACACAGCGCGAGATCATCCATGTCATTCCGCGTGCCTATGTCCTTGATGGACATGAGGGCATCCGCGATCCGATAGGAATGAGCGGCTTTCGCTTAGAGGTTGAGACCCATATCGTCACTGGCGAGGTGATGGCGATTCAGAATCTGATCAAGAGTGTGCAAAAGTCGGGAATTGAGATTGATGATATGGTGTTGCAACCGCTCGCTTCGGGTGAGGCGGTGCTGACGGCTGAGGATAAAGATCGCGGGGTAATGTTGGTTGATATTGGTGGTGGCACCGCCGATGTGGCGATCTTTGTTCAGGGAGGCGTGTGGCACACCAGCGTGATCTCGGTGGGGGGCAACCACTTCACAAATGATATTACCTATGTGCTGCACACGCCGCACAACACCGCCGAGTATCTGAAATTGCGCTACGGCAGTGCCATTGCCGGCGATCCGCCCACTGAGGGTGAAAATGATGATATGATAGAGATTGATACCCTCAATGTGGGTGAGAAGCAGAAGATTAGCCGCCACCTGCTGAATGAGATTATTCAGGCCCGCGCCGAGCAGGTGGTGGAACTGATATACAACGAAATGCGGCGGAGTGGTTATGAGGGCATGCTCCCGGCGGGAATTGTACTCACAGGAGGAGGGGCGCAACTGGCGCGTTTCGATGAGTTGATGCGCGATATGCTCGGTACGCCGGTGCGAGTTGGGGTGCCGATGGATCTGAGTGGGTTGTCTGACTCACTCGACAGCCCTTCGTATGCTACAGGCGTGGGTCTGTTGCGCTGGGGTTCGCGCCACGGCCTCTCCATGCTCGGCCCCTCTCACCGCTCTTCCGATGAGCGCCAGGGTTGGGGGAATGTCTACGAACGTTTTAAGGGTTGGTTGCGGGAGTTTCTCCCGTAGCCGCTGCTGATCGGGAAGGGTGCGCGAGGGAACCAGGTTCCCTCGCGCACCCTTCCCGACCAGCAGCGGGGGTGCAGCCCCTTGCGGCGGGGGTGCGGGGGCATGGCCCCCGAAAAAACCTCGCTCCGGCAGGGATTGGGGTGCAGCCCCTTGCGGCGGGGGTGCGGGGGCTTGACCCCCGAAAAAAACCCGCTCCGGCGGGGCTTGGGGCGCAGCCCCTTGCGGCGGGGGTGCGGGGGCTTGACCCCCGAAAAAAACCCGCTCCGGCGGGGCTTGGGGCGCAGCCCCCCATCCTTCCGCTGGGGGCTCGGGGGCATGGCCCCCGAAAAAATCCCCCCGGCGGGGATGTGGGGCTTGCCCCACCAGCAAATATGACACAACAGGTAACTTGGTTACAAACCATCCCATAGGAGGAGACTATGGTTGACCGCAGCGGCGGGTTCAGCTACGAAGATTTTGCCCAGATCAAGGTCGTGGGCGTGGGTGGCGGCGGATCGAATGCGGTCGATCGCATGATCGCCGATGGGGTGCAGGGCGTGGAGTTTATGACGGTCAATACCGATGTGCAGGCGCTGATGCATTCGTTGGCGCCGGTGCGCATTCGCATTGGCGATAAGCTGACCCGTGGCCTCGGTTCGGGTGGCAATCCGGTGATTGGCCAGAAGGCAGCGGAAGAGAATCAAGAGGATGTCTATGAGCAACTCAAAGGCTCCGATATGGTTTTTGTTGCGGCGGGCATGGGTGGCGGCACGGGTACCGGCGCGTCGCCGATCATTGCGGGCATTGCCCACGATCTCGGGGCGCTGACGGTGGGTGTGGTGACGCGGCCCTTTACCTTTGAGGGCAATCACCGTCGCAAGACCGCCGAGGCCGGTATTGATCAACTGCGCCCGGTGGTGGATACGCTGATTGTGATCCCCAACGATCGCCTGCTACAGACGGCGAGCAAGAATACCACCTTTACCCAAGCCTTCCAGATGGCCGATAATGTGCTGCGTCAGGGTATTCAAGGGATCTCGGATCTGATTACGCAGCGCGGTTTGATTAACGTGGACTTTGCCGACGTAAAGACGATCATGGCACAACAGGGTTCGGCGCTGATGGCCATGGGTTTTGGCAAGGGCGATAGCCGCATGGTTGATGCGGTGAATATGGCGATTGCCAGCCCGCTGCTTGAGGTGAGCATTGATGGCGCAAAAGGAGTCCTCTTCAACGTCACCGGCGGCGAAGACCTGGGCATCTTGGAGGTCTACGAAGCGGCGGATATTGTGGCCAAGCAGGTTGATCCCGACGCGAACATTATTGTTGGCGCAGTGATTGATCCCACCTTCGCGCCGGGCGAGGTGAAGGTAACGCTGATTGCGACGGGTTTTGATCTGAACAAGCCCAACGTGCAGCGCGTGCGCTCTTACCCAAGTGCAAGCCAGCCGCAGGCGACCCCTGCCCAGCCGACGGCACCGCAGCCGCGCCAGCAGCCAGCGCCGCAGCCGCGCCCGGCACCGTCGCTGCCCAGCGGCGACGACCTAGACATCCCGCCCTTCCTGCGCAACCGCAACCGCGGACGCTAGACATGTTTACGGGGAGGTTTACGGAGCGGCTAGCCCCTCCGTAAAAACCCTTGACACACTCATTGACAGCAGCCCCAACAGACCGTATAATAACCTTCCGATTTTTCAATGGGGAGGGGGAATATTCCCCCTCCCCATTGTTGCCTCAGTAGGTTTATACGACAGGTATGCGTAGTACAGGGAGTCGTAGAGTGTAAAGACTTTACGGCTCGCGCCAGCCAAGACGTGACTGTGAGGTGGAGTCCGCGATGAAACCACGTCGCTGGTACAGCAGCCCCGAACTCAATCCAACGCAGCAACCACTGCCGGTACGGCCCTTTCCGTCGGCCATTTATTGGACATTCACCACCTATACGTACCGTGCGCAGGGCGCGGTGATCAAACGGCCCATGCCACCGATCGCGCCCCAAGTGCGCTCGAATGCGAATGCGGGCATCGTCGTGCCGGAGCGCTTGCGGCGCATTAACGCAGCGTAGGGAGGATTGAGGAGTGGCTTGGCCACTCCTCAATCCTCCCTTTTTACGGGCCATCCCGCCCGGCGGGGGTGCGGGGGAGGCGAAGCCTCCCCCGCAGAGCTTCTTTTTGGTTAGGTGTTGGCGGCGAAGCCGCCAACACCTGAAGGATGGTTTCGCCTTGCGGTGATCTACTTTATAGCTTGTGGGGAGGATGCGGAGGGCATAGCCCTCCGCATCCTCCCCACTGGGATGGGGGTTTTGCGGGGGCCTGGCCCCCGCACCCCCAGCGCGGCAGACGGTAAAGGCGCTATGAACCTTCCCTAACCAAAAAGAGGCGTTAGCCATTCTAGTCGCCGCCGCGCACGGGCAACTGGTTGGTGCGAGCGACGCCATCGTGAATGGCGGCTTGGGCGACAGCGCTGGCGATGGTGGGCACAACGAGGCGGTTGAAGACGCTGGGGATGATGTACTCTTCGCTCAGTTCTTCGGGGGGAATGGATGCGGCGAGCGCTTCGGCAGCGGCGAGGCGCATCGCAGAGGTGATCTGGCTGGCATTGACGTCGAGTGCGCCACGGAAGATGCCGGGGAAGCAGAGAACGTTGTTGATCTGATTGGGCTGATCGGAGCGCCCAGTGGCGACGACGCGGGCGTACTGGCGCAGCATCTCCGGATCGCCCTCGGGCACAGGGTTGGCCAAGGCGAAGATCAGAGGATCGGGGGCCATGCCTTGCACCATTTCCGGCGTGAGGATATTACCCCGCGAGACGCCAATAAAGACATCGGCCCCTTGTAAGGCGACCTCCAAACCGCCGCGTCGCCGGTCGCGGTTGGTTTGCGAAGCGATAATGCGCTGCATTGTACTCTGCTGCTGGTAATCGCCTTCGCGCAGGATGCCGAAGCGATCCACGGCGGTAATTTCGCCAATGCCAGCTTCGAGCAGGGTGCGAATGATGGCGGTGCCCGCCGCCCCGACGCCATTGACGACGACGCGCACGTCGCCGAGGCGCTTGCCGGCGAGAAGCAGCGCATTGCGTAGCGCAGCCAGCACGACAATTGCGGTACCGTGCTGGTCGTCGTGCATCACCGGAATATCGAGGCTCTCTTGGAGGCGACCCTCGACGGTGAAACAGGCGGGGGCGGCAATGTCCTCTAGGTTGATGCCACCAAAACTAGGGGCCAACTGCTCAACGGTCTGGATAATGATTTCGGGCTGCTGCGAGCGCAGACAGATGGGCACCGCGTCAATATTGGCCAACTCTTTGAAGAGAATGGCCTTGCCCTCCATCACGGGCATCGCGGCTTCTGGCCCCAGGTTGCCCAGGCCAAGAATGGCGCTGCCGTCGCTGACCACTGCGACGCTATTGGCCTTCCAGGTGAAGGTAAAGGCCTTGCTGAGGTCATCGGCAATCGCTTGGCAGACACGGGCCACGCCGGGGGTATAGGCCAACGAGAGATCCTCACGGCTCTTGAGGGGCACGCGGCTCTGCATGGTGAGCTTGCCCCCCAAATGGGCCTGCAAGACGCGGTCGCTGACGTCAAGCACCTCGACGCCAGGGATGTCACGGATAGCGCGAACCAAATTCTCACCGTGGCTCTCATCTTGCACCCGTACCGTGAGATCGCGCACCAAAAGCGAGCGTTCGGCGCGTACAATATCAATAGCGCCGATATCGCCGCCTACTTCGCCAATGCGCGTGGTTAGCTGGCCAAGCATGCCGGGACGATTATCGATCTGGCAGCGCACCGTCACGGTGTAGGCGACCCCAATAGACATAGACAACCTCGCTTAAAACAAAAAAACACGCCTGATCCCCTTTAGGATAGGCGACGCCGCTCGGTGCCTATGTTACCATAGGCTCACCCTACGTGCAATGTCGCCCTCGCGGGGGGAGGATGCGAGGGAACCTGGTTCCCTCGCATCCTCCCCCCGCCGGAGTTTAAGGGCGGACAGAACATTGAATCTAGGAGCCACGGATAGGCTCTTGGGATGCCACGGATGGCCCTCACCCCCTGCCCCCTCTCCCACGTTGTGGG